>JAIRMI010000032.1 GCA_031258795.1 Puniceicoccales bacterium
TACCGCGGCACGGAAATTATAGGGTACGCTGATATTCGCATTTTCTCGAAAAGTAGCGCCATGCTGTGCGTTTTCGAAAGTCACTCCAAAAATGAATCTTTGTGGTTCATTGACTTGATAAAAAAATGGACAAAAGTTCACAACTATAAATTTTTGGATAGCATTGCAGTTGCAAATTCCTGATTTAAGAGTTTACCGGAAAACTTTTGAGCGTAATTTAAAAAACTAAACATATGGGAATGAGTATTCCTTAATGTAGGTCATCCCTAACTATTCCTAGGTTACGGCAAATTTGTTTGCTAAAGCGCAGCGCGAATATTTTTATCTCCCCATGTTAATCGGTGGCTTGCAAAAAATTTCCCTAATTGATTTTCCGGGAAAAATTGCTTCCGTCATTTTTACCCAAGGGTGCAATTTTAGGTGTCCATTTTGTCATAACGGACACCTGGTTGATCCGGCCCAATTCGGAGCGACACTCTCCGAAGATGAAGTTTGGGACTACCTATCTTCACGAAAAGGGAGACTGGAAGGAGTTGTGATAAGCGGAGGGGAGCCCACGCTGCAAAAAGACCTCAAAGCGTTCATGCAAAAAATTAAAGAATTAGGATTTTGCTTAAAATTAGATACAAACGGCACCAAACCTGATATTGTGGCCAACTTGGCACGGTCTAATTTAGTCGATTTCATAGCTATGGATATTAAACACGATTTTTCGAAATACGATGCAGCGTGCAGTGTAAAAACACTGGTAAAAAGCATAATGCAAAGCATTGACTTTGTGAAAACCTGTGGCGTTGATTATGAGTTTCGTACAACAATCGTCCCCGGGATCCATCGAGGGAGCGACATAGTAAGCATTGCCAAAAATATAAGCGGTGCCAAAAAATTTGTGATACAGGAATTTGTCCCCGATCACGCCATGGATAACAATTTGCGACACGAAACCGAGGAGTCGCTCTTTGGCCTTGCGCATAGGGCAGAGCTGGAAAACATAAGGGCGGAATGTTTACACTACGTCGCCGATTTCGAGATCAGGTTTGCCCATTAGGTTGCTTGCCATAAGCAGCATTCAGCTGGCGAATAATCCCACAATAGATCTCCAATTTATCCTTCAAATCAATTTCAATGTCTTCGTTTTTTTCGAGCTGTTCAGCCGTAGTATAAATCTCCGAAATAATTGATTCCAGTTCCTCAGAGGCCGCCCCGTTCCTCAAATTTGCCTTGATATCTTCCAAGGTAAGCGCCAATCCAACTTTGCCCTGCGGCAAGCGCATGGCTTCACGGATAGCATACTTGGCAAATTCGTAAAAATTAATAGAGTCGCCAAACGTGCAGGCCCGTTCCATGTTCACCATGGACTTACCCAACCTATTGCTCGCTGAAGGCTTTGAGAAAGTACCGTATCGGTAAAATTTATAGGCAAAAATTCCCAAAATGGCAATCAAAGCCAGCCATAATAATAGTTTAAGCGCAAAATTCACATCCATCACCGCTTCCTGGTTGGAATCACCTGTTCGATCGAGAGTAAACAGAAGCCCAGCTCTAAAAATAAAACTTTCAAATTCAAAATATTGCCGTCGTAAGTCTTTAGTAGGATCAAAATCTTGCTAAAACTGCGGTTCAACTGCAAATTTATCTCAAAATTTGCCAGCGCCAGACATAGAAATACTCCGGCAAAGGTGAGCAATAATGTTTTTGCTAGCCTGGTGCATTCGCAGCAATTGATGAGCACTTGAGATAAATGTTTATCGCATATTAACTTGCGCAACAAAAATTTACGTCTCCATTCGCCGTAAATCGTAAAGGCCAGTACTAAAAATATAAGTAGCACACTCATTGCGTTCATGGCAAGGTCCTAAGCGTGGTGTTTTTAAGGATAATTTCGCCCAGCGTGGTGAAGGCTACAAATTTCACTAGATAGGGAGATATTTCCACACCGCATACTACAATTTCGCAAAGGGACAGTATTATACCAACGAGGGAGCAAAGGCGCAATGCAAATAACCAATCCCACTGCTTGTATCCTATTTGCCTGTTGGTCTGCTTAACAAACTGTATGTTAGGCCAGATAATCGTGCCGAGTCTAATCTTTGGCTTGATAAAAATCAGGACCAAGATGATAGGTAAAAGCATGAAAAACATTGGTTGATCTACTTGCATTGCGAAATTCTCCTTTTTGCCCTACTGACGCTGAGTACCAGCCGGCAGGCTTTTTTATACAAACCCTTTTGTTGGGAAACGCTCAACTCTCTCTTGGCAAATTTTACCTGGTCCGACATGGAAAAGATTTCCGTAATGAGGCTCGAAGCTGTCCAATCGTTGGTGACATCGTGTACAAACTTTGACAAAATTTCATCGCTAGTCTTGGAACTGTCAACGTATTTAAATTCCGCCGCCAGATAATTCTTTATTGCGGATATGAGCAAGGCAATGAAAGCAACGTTCGAATTTTTTCCAACGTTATCCCTGGCAATTCTCAAATCTTTGATAGCTAATTTTAAATTGGATGGTTTTTCTTTGATGACTGGGGGATCCTTTTCTTTTCCACTTGCCAAGCCGTAGATGACAACAATCGCCGCAATTCCTCCCAGTAAATACAAAACCGCACTCTCCATGAAATCTTATTCTACAAAAGCAGGCTATCGGGCTACTGAAGGTTTTCAACATATAAAAACAAAAAACAAAAAAAAGATATTGCATTTTTTTAAAAAAAGATTATACTAGTCCTCTAACTTGGGAGGGATCATGGTTAAAAATACACGTTTTTCTATCACTGCCAAGGTTGCATGCGCAATAGCAGCGCTAATTAACCCCTGCAAAGGAACTCCAGACAAAACTTTTACATGGGATGAAAATTCACATCTGGTGCAAGTAAGTGATAGGATACGGGAAAGCGCAACGGGTTTAGAACTTATCGAAGCTAACCCAGCGTTCGTCGATATTATGGCGGACCTACACTTTCTAACCAAAAGAAGTTATAGATCCACAAAACGTGACGCGAACGAACAGTATGAAGCGCTACACATGTTAGAACAAGATGACCTCGAAATAATACCTGGAACGATGCATAGTTGGTATTGTATCAAAAATTTTCAAGGGCAACAAGGCACATTCGCCACCCCGAACATAGGATGGAGAATAGTAAAATGTATCCTTTTAATGTTTGCCAAAGGGAACCTAATTACCGAGGTAGATTACCCAGGATTTGTAGCCTATCGGACAGATTACAACTGCGGTGACGACATAATTTGGCTCGTTGTCGTTCTCCGTGGATCACAGGGAGAAGACTTCCAACCACTTGGTGGAATACTTGGTTCCAGCTGGGTAACTAACCTAAGTGCCGGCGCGGCAAGTTTATCGGGAAAGCGCTTTCCATTTGCAGGGGAAGTACATTCCGGATATCTGAACAAGATGCTTGCCTGTGAAATATCGATGAAAAACTCGATAAATGAAGCATTGGAGAACATAGGGCCGGAGAATTTTCACAGAGTAAGGTTCATTGTTACAGGCCACTCACAGGGTGGAGGACTAGCTCAAATAGCTTTGCCAATGATAATCAAAGATTTTTCCTATATATATGGGCAAGACGCACATGGAGCTGCGTTTAAAAACAGCAAAACTCCACGCTTTTTTGGGTACTTTGTGTCAGCTCCCCGCATATCCTGTGGAGAAAAGACCGCCAAAGCTTTTACCAAATGTATCGGTAAGCATAACATGATTCGCCATGAAGCCCACGGTGATATCGTCCCCATGCTGTGTATGCCAAATTATTATCCTTTGGGCGTATTGGCCCTGGATACTTTTTATGACGTATTCTGTCGCAGTATAAGATCGGAAATAGCTCACTGTAGTTTGGGTACACTGTTTAATGAGTTAAAGAATTTATTCGATCTGGACAAATTTGAAATAGACGACAACGTCTGGACAGCAAAGGACGACCCGAATTTCAAAATGTACTGGACCGAGGTTGCCAAAGTTGCTAAAACCACTGGTTCCAGGCATACTTTTCGTACTAGCCCTTCCCTCGGCCTGTTCAAAGGCATTTTAAAGCAAGGTTTCTTGGCAGCAAATCCTCCAAGAGAATTCGAGGAAGCAAAAAAATTCCCCGATGTGAGCAGTAAATACATCGAAGGGTTAATGAAGGAATGGTATACCACAAAAAACATAGAACTTTTAGTAAAGCACTTCGCTCTCTTCGAGGACGTGAAATTGGACGAAAAGAGAAAGGAAAAAATTTTCATGATTTCTGATCAAATGGAACAGTGGCTGGGCAACGGAGAAACTTTCGGGATTATCAGTGCCAGCTCGTGCGTAAATTGCTTGAACGCCGTCAGCGAAACGGCAAATTCCATGAAGGGACTTAGCTCTAAAAATTTCGAAAAGTATACCAACGTTATCGAAGGGGATACCGTCTCTTCCGGCGATACCTTGTCTCCCATTGCTGGCATTTCAGCGGTAGCCATAGCTCACTTCGGCTCACACTCAAATTTTTACGGAACAAGTCTCTTTGACAGACACCTTCCGAGCAAGGACATAAATTTGTCCCTGCGTAACGGAGCTGAGTTACTGAGGACTAAGAAAAAGGGTGAAAGGTGCATCTTTATATACGAGGAAGGACTGCCGAAAATTTTAGTAGAAATATGCCAAAATTTGGAAACTTCGAACGGAGATGAATGATTATAGGCGCTCCAAAGCGAGCATAATTTGAAAGGCGTTTAGTGCAGCGCCTTTCCTTATTTGATCACCTACCACCCACATGCTCAACCCGTTCTCAAGAAAAGTATCCAATCTCAATCTACCAATTGCACACGGGTTCCTTCCGCTCATATCCAACGGACAAGGAAAAGAATTTTCACCGTAAAAGTTCACGTTTTCATTTTGCTCCAGTGCGTCCTCAGCTTGTTTCAAATTAATCGGCCTTTTAAAAGATGCAAAAATTGACATGGAATGGGCACGCATAACCGGTACGCGGACACACATTGCCGAAATCCTTAATTTGCTATCGCTTAGGATTTTCCTGCTTTCATTGCACATCTTTTTCTCTTCCCCGGAGTACCTTTCTCCGTCAATTTCACCAATTTTTGGCAAAGCATTAAAGGCAATTTGATGGCCAAACGTTTCCATTGACACCTCGTGGTCCCCGTTTAAATCATCCATCAGCGCTGAAATTCCGTCTCTTCCCGCACCGGATACGGCTTGGTATGTCGAAACACAAAATCCGCTAAGCTCAAACGCTTCATGCAAAGGCATGAGAGCCATCAAAGCGATAATCGTCGAACAATTTGGGTTAGCTATGATATTTTTATGCCCTTCCAATGCCTGAGGATTTATTTCGGGAACAACCAGTGGCACGTCGTCCTGCAAACGATATCTCGAACTATTATCTATGCAGACAATGCCACGCTTGCTGAAAACCGGAATAAACATTTCGCTTATGAAGGGACAGGTACAAAAAAACAGATAATCGAGGTTCAGAGAAGTGTCTTCATAGAGTTCGGCAACTGGGATTTCCTGTTCTCTAAAATTTAGGGATATACCAGATGAGCGCTCGGAAGCAAAAAACCTGATATCATCCGCCACAAGGTCACTCCGGTCAATTATAGAGATCAACTCTTGACCGACGAGACCCGTGGCTCCAACGATTCCGATTTTTAACCCACTCATCTGGTAATTTTAGTTTGCTCTAGAGAAATTTTTTGCGACAGCCAAACCGGCACGCCTCTTACTGATCAAAGCATGCCTTTGCATGTCGCGCCTGCTCACATGCACCACCACAGATTCCGGCTTCCAATCTCCTCCTTCCGCGCGCTCCATAATTTTACTTCGCGTACTCATGGACAAAATTTTTCTGTCCACTTCTGATATTTTCTTTCCATAAGAAAAGCAAATGCGCTCCAAATTTCCTATGGAATAGCCGTGCTTTATTATGTGTTGCCTGGAACACACCAAAGCAAGTGCCAAACAAAATATGGATAACCCTAAGGCAACTACACATAGGAACAGGCAACACGTAAAATCTGTTTTTGAGGTTTTTCGAATCATTTTATCCTTTCCAAAACTCGCATCTTTGCCGATCGACTTCTGGGATTGAGGTTAATTTCGTTTTCACCGGGAACAACCGGTTTAGTGGTTAAAATTTTTGCGAATTTTTCTTTAAGCTGCGCCGGTTCATTATCCGCTCGATTCACCGCTTGCCCAGCCATCCTCCTGAAAAATTGCTTAACAATTCTATCTTCCAAAGAGTGAAACGATATCACCACCAAGCGCCCACCAAGGCA
Organism: Puniceicoccales bacterium; assembly: GCA_031258795.1. Taxonomy (GTDB): domain Bacteria; phylum Verrucomicrobiota; class Verrucomicrobiia; order Opitutales; family JAIRKQ01; genus JAIDVZ01. The sequence goes on from JAIRMI010000032.1 coordinate 6,279, forward strand.
CAGCTTCTCAAATAGCACCGGCAAAGCTTTTAATAAGGCATTTAATTCGCCGTTGATGGCAATCCTTATGCCCTGGAAAGTTTTAGTCGCCGGATGTATCCTGCCCTTTCCCCTATCGGATACATTGACAGCTATCAAATTGGCAAACAAATCGCAGTAAGCTAGCGTATCTTTGCCGCGATTTCCAATGATCAGGGAGGTTATTTTTTTCCAATTTTCTTCTTCACCGAAATCTCTTAGAGCCTCTACAAGCTCGTCTTTAGTGGCTGTGTTTAGGAACTCGGTTGCCGTCTGGCCAGAAGAATTATCCATCCTCATGTCAAGTTTGGTATGCTCTCTGAAAGAAAAACCACGCGCCTTGTCATCCAATTGAAACGAAGACACCCCCAGATCCATTAGTATGCCATCCAATGGCGAAAGATACATGTTGTCCGCTTCGGTAAAGTTTATGTTACAAAAGGCAAACCTACCCGCATATTTCTGCTGCAATGCATTGGCACGTTCTTTCGCCTGGGGGTCACAGTCAATTGCATAGACAAAGTTTTCATCGGAGCTATCCAGTATAGCCGACGTATGTCCGCCACCACCAAAAGTACAATCCAAAAACTTTCCGCCTTTGTTCGCACACAGGGCTTCCATTGCCTCTTTGAGCAAAACGGGTTGATGACTGTTTAAAACCTTACTCACAAATCAAGCTTTGTTAAAATTTTGTTTATTTCATCTTGCTCACGGGATCCACTACATATATATTTATCGTAGCGCTCCGGCTTCCAAATGCTGAATGTTACGAAATTTCCTACAACCATTACATCTTTCTGCAGATCAGCGTGAGCCATCAGAAACTTGTTGATCTGCACCCTGCCCTGCGAATCGCAAATGAGCTGATCAGCTTTGGAAAAAAGCTTCGTAAGAATTTTTTGTCCAACATCGTCTCCCAAACTAACTTCGGCTGCTTTCAGACTCAATTTTTCCACCATGTTCGGCGGATACACTGTGACACATCCAGAAGGGTTCGGCAATGCCAAGTAGACGCAGTCACGCTCTGTCCCAAAGCGCCACTTAGCAGGCAAAGCTATGCGCGCCTTCGCATCCACACTGCGGATGTGTTCACCTACATAAATATTGGAGCCTTCAGCCATTTACACACTCTTCAACATTATTCCCCACATTGCCCCAAATGTCAAGCAATAAAGGTAAAATTTTTTCGTAAAAACTTGGCTAAGATTTAGCTCGAAATTGTTTGTAAATGTTAAAAAAGTTTCCCCATTATTTGTATTCAGGCACAAAAATATGTTGACATATTTGGCCATCGACCCATGAATTGCCGCGTTTCGAGCGGGGTAGTAGTTCAGTTGGTTTAGAACGCCAGCCTGTCACGTTGGAGGTCGCGGGTTCGAACCCCGTCTATCCCGCCATTCAGCTTTATGTCTTTGCTTTTTATAGAACGTTACATTTTTTGATGAAAACATTTTCGCCGAGTACGAATTTTACCACATGGACTATTTCCGGCTCAAGGGTAGGATCCTGAAAGATGCAAAAGCATCCACTTCCACTTCCGCTGAGCATCATCGAACAGGGTAAGGTTTCCCGGAGGGAAACAAGCTCTTTGTGTCCATCGAATACAATCTGAGAAAATGTGTTGAACAGGGGAAGGATTTGCTCAAAGCCGTTCACATTCGCGATTAGGCCACTAACTAAATCCATGGCCATATCTTCCGAAATATATAACTCGGGCCTGGTCCGCAATTTGGCATAGGCTTCCTCCGTACTGACGCTAAAATTTGGCTTGAACAATAGAATGTTATACTTAGCAAGATTTGCTCGAAAATTTCCGCCAAGCTCGGCAACCTTCTCCCCTATCCCACTCACGAGTGCCACTTTATTCTTTACGAAAAATGGGCAATCGGCTCCGAATAACAGCGCAATTTTACACAGCTTATCTTCGCTAAAATTAATCTCATAGTATTTATTGAGAAACTTTAAAATTGCAGCCCCATCGCTGCTTCCACCACCAAATCCGGCCATGGCAGGGATATTTTTTTCCAGCTCAATGGAAAAATTTTTGCCCACGTATCTCTTCAAATATTTCACTACTTTGATCACAATATTGTCACCAAGTAGCGTTGCATCATTTGTCCTAAAAATATCTTCTCCTGCTTCAAGCAAAGTGATTTTGTCGCATAGGGACAATGGAACGGTAAGTGACAGCAAATTGTGATATCCATCGCTGCGCACGCCCGTCACAGCCAGAAAAATATTTATTTTGGCATTGGCAAATATGATACTCACAAAGAAAATAACCTTTTAAATTTAAGACTCTAAATTACGGACCTGTCAATGTGAAATCACCGGCGATTTTCCGTTTTCGATTAATCAATAAAATTTTTCTTCATTGGTTTCGGCGAAAGATTATAGTCAAACTACTTGGCAAAAGCGTATAAGATTATACCTAGAGAATGTATGGTATACTGTACAACGGACTAAAAAGAGGGTATTAAAATAGGAAAGCACGCACAGTGTAAAGGAAACGAGCGAAGCGTTTGGAGTGAGGGTTAGGATCATATTCAAATGGAAGAAGAAGTTGAGGGAAACGGGAATTTGGAACGAGCACCGCTGAACAGAAAATACAGGAAGTTAGATCTGGAAAAGCTAGTCAGGTACGTGGAAGAGCATCCGGATGCCTATCAAAGGAAAATGGCCAGCGAATTTAAAGTGAGCACGAGCTGCATAGGCAAAGCGCTGAGAAAGCTAAAGATCACGGTAAAAAAGACCAGGGCCTATAAAGAACGGGATGAGGAAAAATGCGTGGACTGAGGGGGCAATGTCCTTGTACAAAAATCCTTCACCTTTTCCCTTCCCTCTTCGACGCTATCAAATATGTCTTTTTCAAGTAAGATGACTATAGTGCACCATTGCATCCAGCAATTTGCGCGGCAAATGCAATAAATTTTTTTAAAACCTTATTGACATGAAATTGCCCACAAGTAGCTTTCGCAGGCAACGGGTCGGTAGCTCAATGGTAGAGCAGTGGCCTTTTAAGCCATTGGTTCAGGGTTCGAGTCCCTGTCGGCCTACCACGGTATCACAATGTACGCCTATGACTTCTCGGCGAAGATAAAAAATCGCAAATAAATTGGATAGGAGTAGTCCATTTATGCATATGTCGGCTATGGTCCAAGGCAGAGAAGTGTGCATAAAGGCTCCCACTGAGATCATTGCAATAAATAGCGCGCGATAGTAGTAGCGCCAGCGATACCTCCGCAGGAAGAAGAATGTGTGTTCTGCAAACCAAGCCCATCCCAAGATAGTTGTTAGGGCGAAGCAGTAAATAATCACGGGTATGAGCCAACCGGCATAGGGTGTCCTAAACGCAATGGTAAATGTATCAACGCAAATTTGACTAGCGCTTTGGCTTAGGTTGGGATTGGCACACAGTATAAGTACGCCGGTTGTGCCGCAGAGAATGGCAACTAAGATTGGCGCAATCAAGGCGATGGTTCCCTGCTCTCGTGCGTGCTGAGGAAGTGGTAGATCGTTGCTTTCCACGTTCCCATGGGCAATGGCAGAAAGGCCTAGCCCAATATCGGTGGCGAAAAGCCCTCGGGAAATTCCAGTTTGTATTGTCTGTGCAAGGAATATGCCAATTGATCCTCCGCCGATGGAGCAGGGAGAAAAGGCGCCGCAAAAAATCTGCCAAATAACGGAACATATCCGGTGGCGCAGCATGATAACGCCAACAATGCAAGCTACGACGTACACAATACCTATGATGGGAATGGTGCAGGACATGAATGCGGCAAATCGCCGAAGTCCTCCGGAAAGAATAATTGTGACGGGAACTATGAATGCCAAAATGCAGGCAATCTTAGCGAAATTTCCACAGGATGGAAAGGAGGAAGTAAAAGCATGTACTTGTACCAAATTTCCCACGGAAAGGGATGCTCCAATTATTAGTACACAATAGCAAATGCTCAACGTGCGGGAACCTACCCCTTTGAGCATATAGAACATGGGGCCACCAATGCAGCGTCCATGGTGCTGTTTCTCCTGATAAAGCACGCCCAACGTCGCACAGCTCAATTTGACGACACTTCCCAAGATTGCCACGATGACCATCCAAAAAACGGAGCCAGGACCGCCAATAGCAATGGCTAACGCCGTTCCCGCAATCGTTCCCGCTCCCAGGTTGCCGCCCACAATAGTTGCAACGGCGGCAAAGTTGCTCATCTTGCTATTTTTTTCTTTGCCAATTAACGTTCGCCGCAATCCTTCGCCAAAACAGCGCAATTGTGGCCAATGTAAACGCAGGGAAAAGTAAAGAGAGACCCCTAGTAGTGCCGGTAAAACTAAAAAAATAACTAAATAACGCAAAAATGCAACTAACATACACCTCCTCCAGGCCTAAACGTAGGTCTTAAAAAAAATACAAATGGTGCCAGAGGGCAGATTTGAACTGCCGACCAAAGGCTTATGAGTCCTCTGCTCTACCCCTGAGCTACTCTGGCTCCGGGGCATGAATACCAATGAAGCGAGAAAATTTTGTCAAGTTTATTACTTAACCAAATCGGAGATTGGTTTTCAAATTTGCAGTTCTTTATTTTAGCAAAGGAACCTCTCCAAATATTTATAGACAGAAAATAGTGTGCAAAGCTATTACTGCTAATCGGAATGGTACACTTAATTGTGATAGAGTCTAGACTTTTTCTAAAAAGAAACAGGATAGAAGGCGGTGAATGTTTTTGGAGCCTTGACAAAAAGCGCATGCTAAAGTTTAATAGATAAGTTCATTCTACATCTTAAAGAATATAAACGTAAATCTAGTTCTAAAGAAAAGACAAAAATTTTGCCATTTTTCTTGAGTATATTTTTTCTAAAAAAAATAGGACTGGAATTTAGAGCCAAAGTAAAAACCACAATTTAACTACAAAAATCATTAATGGGTTGCATCCCAAGAAAATTTTCTAAGAAGAGAGGCATGAGTATTCAAGAAGAAGGACATCATCTTGGGGCATGGTTCGTGTGGATGGCCGCTGTGGTATTTTATTTTTATGAGTATATGGTCCGGGTTGCGCCGAGCGTAATGGAACAGGACTTGGAAGTCGCATTTCATACTTCGTCTGCGGCTCTTGGTACGGCTCTTGGTGCTTACTATATCGTCTACTCGCCCATTCAGCTGCTTGCCGGAGTGCTGTTTGACCGATTCGGGGGCAAAAAAGTTTTGATTCCGGCATCGCTGTTTGTGGTCCTGGGGTGCTTGTTTATTTCTCTACCATCGACAAATTTGAGTACGCTAGCCATGGGACGCGTATTAATGGGACTCGGGTCTGGATTCGGGTTCATTGGAGTTATGTACCTTGCCGCTGTTTGGTTTAATCAAAAAAAACTGGAACTTATATCCGGATTGACCACTTCAATCGGCATTTGCGGTGCATTGATTGGTCAAGCTCCACTGTCGCGACTTACTGATACCGTAGGCTGGCAAGCATCCTGGGCATATATCGCGTTGGCTGGCATATTGTGTACTTTGATGCTGATATTTTTTGTCCGCGAAACCCCTACATGGGGGCAAAGTGTCAGAGAAAGTCGAAACGAAAATCTTAGCATTAAAAACTTTTTGTATGGCCTGTGGTGCGTGTGTAAAAATAAGCAAACTTGGATCATAGGATTTGTTGCCTGCGCGCTCTACACGCCCTTGGTGGTTTTTGGCGATCTATGGGGAGTGCAGTATGTCCGTTTGATCACGGGCATTACGAAAGCTAAGGCCTCCTGTGTCGTTGGAATGCTGTACATAGGGTGGCTCATCGGTGGCCCTCTGGCAGGATACGTTGCAACTTTAATCGGAGGGCGACGCAAATTATTTATAGTTAGCTGCTTAGCAGCAAGCCTAATTTTGGGAATAATTTTCCTTTTGCCCGTAAAATCCCCACTTGCATTGGGTATTTTGTTGTTCATTTGCGGCATAAAATCCAGTCCACAGGTGCTTTGCTTTGCGGCAAGCCTAGAAGCGAATCCGCCCTTTGCTAAGGGTAGCGCAATTGCGACTGTGAACATGATTGTCATGTTACTCGGCGGCTTATTTCAGCCGATTGTGGGCAAGCTCATGCACTCAAGCAATGCTTCTTATGATGTGGATTCGTTCCGCTTCGCCCTGACGTCCCTGCCATTGCTAGCATTGCTTGGCTTTTTTGCAGCTTTCTTCATTTCGAAAAAAGGTTACAAAGAACGGGCAAATAATTAAAATTAGAGGTCTTCCACGTATTTTGAGATGATGCGGACAACGCCATCTAGGTTATGGAGGCCTGTGTTTATGCGAATGACACCATCCTGGCAGATGGTAACATGGGCGTCCGCTGAATCACGCATTGCAATGGGATCCATTTCCGTACCACAGCTTCGCCGCTGCTCCCTCTTATCTACGTCTGCATGGAGAAAAAACCTTAAATCTGCATCTGGAAACACCACACTTGTCATGTCGCGTCCCTCTATGGCTAGTCCCCAAAACCCATGTTTGCGTGAAACTTCGGATTGGCTGCGCTGATAGTTAAATAAAAATTTCCGCACGGAAGGGATATGGGCAAACTGTGAAACTCGTTCGTTTATTTCCGCTGATCGCAGGGAACTATCATCTATTTTAGCACCTGAAATCGTAATAGCACAGCGATTTCCTATGATAGCGTTGCCTATTTCGATATTTTTAAGGGCATTGTTAACAGCTTCTTCGTCGTCGGGGTCTACATCCATGCTCAATAACTGGTAGGTAATGGCACGGTAATGTTCGCCCGTACTTACGCGCATGAGCCCGTATTTATCTGCCAATATTTTCGTAGTTGTAGTTTTGCCGGACGCAGCGGCACCATCGATTGCGATTATGGGGAATGCCTTCACGGTTAAACCCCCTTTAACATACCTAAAAATTCAGCATTGGTACGCGTTTGCTTCATGCGCTGCAGGATGCTTTCCGTTGCCTCTTCGCTACGCATATTACCAAACGCCCGCCTAAGAAAGGCAATACTGTGTAAAATTTCCGGCGAAAGTATGTTTTCTTCTCTCCGTACGCCAGACTCCTTGAGGTCGATCGCCGGCCAAACACGCTGTTCTGCCAGTTTTTTGTTGAGAACAATTTCAGCGTTACCAGTCCCCTTAAATTCCTGAAAAATTAGATCATCCATCTTGCTCCCAGTCTCGACAAGAGCGGAAGCAAGTATGGTCAAACTGCCACGATCGGCAAAATCGCGAGCCAGAGAAAATAGTTGCCTCGGCTTCTCAAGCGCCCGGGAATCCACCCCGCCGCTCATCGTCCGCCCACCACTGCTGAAATTATTATATGCACGTGCAAGACGGGTGATACTGTCCAGTAAAACGACAACATCCTGGCCAAGTTCGACGAGATTTTTCGCCCGCTCACAGGCAAGTTCCGCGATGCGGATGTGATTGCGCATAGGTTGGTCGTTAGGAGATGCAAAAATTTCTACGTCGACGGAACGCCTAAAATCCGTCACTTCCTCCGGCCTTTCGTCTATTAGGGCAACGATGATTTTAATATTCGGATAGTTTGCAGAAATTCCTCGGGCGATTTCATGTAGTAGCAGCGTTTTTCCCGTCCTGGGAGGCGCGACAATTAGGCCACGCTGACCCTTGGCAAGAGGGCAAAACAAATCTAAAACTCGGGAACTGATCGTACAATTGCCATTTTCAAGGTACAACTGTTCCCGAGGCATGGTTGATTCTATTGAAAAAAACTTCGGCCGGGCAAGCACACGTTCAACGGGAAGACTGTCGATGCGGTCAATGGAAATTACTTTTCCGTTCGGAAAATCCGATCGCGGCATGACATGAGCATCGATCCATTGCCCGCGTCGCAATTCAAATTTTTTCAATAAGTCATGGCCAACGTAGGGGTCACTACCGTTGACATAACCACCCAATTTTAAGTCAATGAGTTGGCCAAACTTACCATTTTCCATGATCTCAAGGATGCCTGAATGTGGCACGAGCTCACCGCTAAACGTTTTATTTTTTACGCTGTTCATCTGAAAATTTTCACTTTTTCACAATACTAAAACCATTTGGAGTGTCATTCACAAACCACCCCGCAGCTTCAACTTGCTGGCGTAGCCCATCCGCAAGAGCATAATTTTTCTGCACTTTGGCCTGCCAGCGTCTGTTGGCCAATTCTTGGACATCTGTCGGGACTGAAACATTTTCCAGTTCCAAACGCAACCCAAGAGCATATTTTATGGTGAAAAACTCCCTAGCTAGAGCAGTTTTTTGATCGGCGTTCAATTTATTAACATTCACGTCGCCAAGCACTTTAAATAAATTACCTAGGCACAGCGCTACGTTCAAGTCGTTTAGTAACGCATGGTAAACTTCCCCAAAAAAGGACCAATTCTCCGGACAAGCCGGCTCGCCATCTTCGAAAAATTCTGCTAAAATTTCGCCATGCTTGGCAAGCTTTTTCAATGCATTATCCGCAGCATGCAATCCGTTCATTGTAAAGTTGAGCGGTTGCCGATAATGCCCAGAAATGAGGCAGTAACGCAGAGCATCGGGGCTAAAGCCGGCTTCTTCGATTTGGTGTAAAGTATACATATTGCCCAAGCTCTTCGACATCTTCGTTCCGTCCACTGTTAGGTGTGCAATGTGCATCCAATGGCGCACAAACTCTTTCCCTGTATATGCCTCCGATTGCGCAATCTCATTTTCATGGTGGGGAAAGCACAAATCAATCCCGCCGGCATGGAGATCCACCGTTTCGCCCAGGTATTTTATCGCCATTGCGCTACATTCGATGTGCCAACCGGGACGCCCATCTCCCCAGGAACTTTTCCAAAAATTTGCCCCATCTTCCGGCTTACGCGCTTTCCAAAGCACAAAATCTGAAACATCTTCCCGATCATACTCATCAGCCATGTTCTGTTTACCAGCACTGTCGGAGGTTTGTGTTCGTAATTCGCGTTCGCCCACGTTGGACAAACGGCCATATTTTTCAAAGGAACTTACCCGGAAGTACACAGATCCTTCCGATTCATAGGCATGGCCATCTCCGATTAATGCTTCAATCATGGCAATTTGTTCACTTATGTGTTCCGTTGCTCTGGGCTCTATGTCTGGGCGCAAAATGTTCAACCTGTCACAATCTCCGTGAAAAATATCGGTGTATTTTTTCGTGAAGACCGAAAGAATCTCTCCGGCTTTTTGGGAATCGCGGATAGTTTTGTCATCCACATCTGTGATATTACGCACCACAAAGGGTCGATGGCCGGTTAACTTTAAAACACGCACCAATACATCTTCGATCAAATAGGTGCGAAAATTGCCGATATGAGCGTAATTGTAAACCGTAGGTCCGCAGAAGTATACCCCAAAACGCTTCCCCGAAGAAACAATCCGTTCGAAGCGCCTTGTTAGGGTGTTGTAAAGCGTGAGATTATTCATCGCATCATAAAAAATGATCTACTTATCGTATAACCCGCTGCGGATGAGCAGGGGTTCAAGTTTCGGGTCGCGGCCCATAAAATTGCGGTAAAGCACATCCGCATCCACGCTGTCCCCCTGGGATAGGATTTTTTGCCGAAATTGGCTGCCAATTTCTTCGCTCAACACTCCGCTGTCATGAAAACGTGTAAATGCGTCCGCATCAAGCACTTCCGCCCACTTGTATGAATAATATCCCGCGGAATATCCGCCACTAAAGATGTGGGAAAATTGCAACATAATCGTTGGAACTTTTTCTTCAAATTGCACGCGATAGGGCTTCAAAACGGTGCTCAATTTTTCCTCGATGTCACAATTTTTGTAGGCTTTATAGTTGTGGTGTAATTCTAGATCCAATTTTGCGAGACATAGCTGACCCATCATAGCCATGCCGGATTGGTGGTTACGCGCGGCAAGCATTTTATTAAACAGCTCATCGGGAATTTTTTCACCCGTTTGATAGTGCCGTGCAAACAGATCCAAGCTGCTCCGATCCCAGCAAAAATTTTCCATAATCTGCGACGGCATCTCGACAAAATCCCAGGCAACGCTCATTCCATTCAAGGACTTGTGTTTTACTTTACCAAACATGTGGTGCATAAGGTGGCCAAATTCGTGAAAAATTGTTTCTACTTCGTAGTGGGTAAGCAGAGATGGCGATGATTCCGTCGATGGCGTTAAATTGCCGCAAATCACACCAACGGGATTTTGCCAGTGGCCATGGCGGTCGTTCCCTCCCGCAAAAAGATCATTGGCCCATGCACCTCCACGCTTCGGTTTGCGAGGATACCAGTCGGCATAAAAGCTCCCTATGTAGGCACCGGTCTCATCGAAAATATCGTAAAATTTCACATCTTTGTGCCAAACGGAGGCTTCATCGCTAGGAGTTGCGGAATGCCTATCTTCAGAAAAGAATGTTTTGCATTCGAAAATTTTTATGCCGTAGAGGCGGTGGACGATTTCGAATAACCCCGAAATCACGTTCTCCATCTTAAAATATGGCCGCAATAATTCCGATTCGAAGTCATATTTCTTCTGCCTCAATTTTTCGGAATAATAGGATGCATTCCACGGCCTGAGCTTGGCGTTTGCATCACCGGTATACTCCTTGATAAATTTCCGTAATTCCTCCACATCTCGGAGGAAATATTTGGAGGACTTGCCATGTAAATCTTCGATAAACTTGAGAACCGTCTTGCCATTTTTTGCCATTCTATGCTGAAGAACCATATCCGCATGGGTTTTATGGCCAAGGAGCTTTGCCCTCTCATCGCGCAGCTTTAAAATTTCTTCAATCAGTGATGAATTATTGTACTTACCCGTACGACCCACTGTTAGCGATGCCTCGAACAATTCTTTGCGCAAGTTGTCGTCATCAAGATACTGCATACACGGCCCTAAACTTGGCGCGTCCAGCGATAGGCGGTAGCCACTGTGCCCATGACGCTTGGCATCGGCAGCAAGTATATCCAGTGCGATTTTCGGCAAACCCTTTAGGATCTCAGCATTATCCACGTATTTTTCCCATGCGTTTCGCGAATCCAAGCAATTTTCTGAAAATTTTTGCGCTTTTTGCGACAGTTCCAGAGAAATTTGTTTCAGCCGTTCCCGCTGTTCCCGAGGAAGGTCCGCCCCTCCATCCAGAAAGCCATCAACGGTTCTTTGCAGCAAGCGCTTATCAATGGGAGATAAATTTTTCACATCTTTGGACTCGGAATATGCCTTGACTCGCTCCCATAGGGCGTCATTCAGGATGATGTTCGAACCGAACTCAACCACTTCCGGTAATACTGTATTGTATGCTTCGCGTAGTTCATCTGAATCGCAAACCCCGTTAAGGTGTGAAACCCTATCCCAAGCTATGTCAAGGATATCTCCCCCATGTTCGAGCGCGAGGATCGTGTTTTCAAAAGTCAAGGAATCTTTTGGCAAAGCAGCAATGGCATCCACATCTCTCTGTGCCTTCTCAATTGCTGTGCGTACATCGCCTATAACATAGGCCGTGGACAATGTTTGCCAATCGATAAACTTCTTTTCGACTAAAAAGGGATGCTTTTCATCTTCCATAGCTGATGCTTGTAAAAAACTGCACTTCAAAAACAAGAACAATGTAATTACATTCATGAGCCCAATGATTCGAGCATTGATACACTTGGCAAAACAAAATCACCGCTATCGCTTGTTAGCCACAAGCTTAAGCCGGTAAGCGCACTCCTGGCCATCGGAGTTCTTCTCTTACTTGAAAGCAATTCTCTTTTCTAACTCGGCTACAAAATTCATATGTCTTTTTCCCACAGCTTTGGCTCCTTGAAGGTATCTATACAAATCTTTCATTTTTCCTAAAAGCTCAGTAAAATCTTCAACTGGGAAGGTTTTTGGCTCCGAATCGGCAATGGGCTCATTCTCATCAGTAAGATTTGTCCGGTTCGTTTCGCTTAGAGGGCCTCCGCCATCCAAATCAGAGGATTTAAAAAATACCGCACCCTGACTTGCTTCGGGTTTTTCTTTGCCTTCGGCTATGCCAGGTAAGATACCCCGTGTTTCGTAAATGTAAGTAGTTTTAGCTTCCGGCTCTTTAGCAAAAGAGTCATAGGAATTAGAAATATTGAAAATGTTGAAGCCTTTAAGTGTTCCAACGCTTTCTTCTTTCTCTAACTCTTCACTTTCTGTTTCCGACGCGGATCGGTTTGTTTCGCTCGATTCCGTGTCCTCTGTTCGACAGGCACCTACTGGCACGCCATCCTCTTCTTCGCTTGAAACCTCATATTCACATTCGTATTCACTTTTGACCTTCGTGGTGGCTTGCACATTTTTTGGTTCCATTTCATCTTCTTGTCCAAAGTCAAACGGAGATGGCCACCGCAAACCTGGAGATTGTACCAGTTTTATTTCAAAATTCATAGATTCGGGGACTTCGTACGTGTCCAATGGCTTTCTTTCTATCGGACTCATTAAATCTAATTTAAGTATGATATCCTTCCCCCAGGAAACCCAAAGATTGGGAAATTTTTTTAGATCTACGGCCGCAACAATGTGTGGCTGGCCGGATGCACCGGAAACTTTTGCTGAAGTATTCGCCCTAACAGGTTTTTCTAGTGGGTCTTTTTCGCTTTTTCTGGATTCCGCAGGAACATTTCTCCAAAAATTTTTGCAAAAATTTAAAATATTTTTTATATCCATGCACTATTAGAATATGTTTCTTGATGAAGAACAAGAAAATTTTATTAAAATTTGCGTTTTTCAACGGTATCCTTAGAGCGTGTTATCCTATGGATAAGTTTACGAGCAAGGTGAATTGCGAAGAAGAATGCGACGATGAGGAAAAAAGCAGACATAGCTCTTGCAATTCGATGATACAAAAGCGCTTTTTAAAGGAACGTAAAATATTTCTTTGGGGCGAAGTAAATGATGAATCCGCCAAGGATATCACGGAAAAGTTACTGTATTTGGAAATAGTGGACCCAAGCTTGCCCATTGACTTTTTCATCAACACACCGGGTGGTTCCATTACGGCAGGAATGGCGATGTACGATACAATGAAGCTCATAAAATCTCCGATACGCGTGATTGTCACCGGACTCGCGGCCAGCATGGGATCTATCCTGCTCTGCGGAGCAAAGAGGGGCAACAGGTTCCTATACCCAAATGCTCGCGTTCTTATTCACCAGCCGCTAATCATGGGACAGATCGCAGGACCAGCTATTGATATCAACATACAGGCTAAGGAGATGGAAAAGACCCGCGATGAATTAAACAGAATTTTGGCAGAATCATCCGGGCAGCCACTGGAAAAGATCACCAAGGATACGGACCGTGATTTTTACATGAACGCGCGTGAAGCAATGGAATATGGCCTTGCCGACCAAATTATTGCGAAAATTTGATGATCGTAAAAGGCGATGTTATAAATATTGTATTTTGCTGTGACGACAGGTTTGCCGGCCCATTGCAAGTGGCGGCCATGTCGACTGCTGCGAGCACGTCTTCCAATCTGGCCATCTATGTGGTTGATTGCGGCATATCTCCGAAAAACAAAAATACTCTGCAAGCACTAAAGGGAAAATACGGCAATTTGGCCGATATTATCTTCAAAGAACCTCTCAGAGAAAAAATTTTCGATGCCTTTCCCATAGCTTCCCATTTTTCTCCGGCAGTATTTTATCGTTTAGCCATAGGTAAAACGTTTCCGGAGTTAAAACGCGCCATATACATGGATTGTGACATTATTGTGGTGGATGACATAAATTTGCTCTGGAGCGTCGATCTAGGCGAACACCCATTCGGAGCGGTAAATGAAGAGACAAATTTCTTTTTGTCGCAAGATATGATGAAACGAAAAGCCAAAGTTGGTATCCCGCTGGAGCGTCTGTACATGAACTCGGGTGTGCTGCTCATCGACTGCAAGCGCTTCGAGGAGGCGAAAATATTTGAGAGGGTTTTGCAATTTGTCAGCGGATGTAAGAAATTGCTGCCCTGTCCGGAACAGGATGCCATGAATATCTGCCTGTCTCCGGACGAACACTTTCCCCTTGATCCAAAATTCAATTTCACGCCCTTTGCGCCCCTAGCTCGTCGATGTCTAAAAAACATGAAAAGGCCTGTCATTGTGCACTATTCCTGTTACAAGCCTTGGATTTTTAATAAAAAGCTTGTCCATACATTATACAAATTGCAGTTACTTCGCCACAGCTTTCGTTTCGTTAAAGAGTATTGGATATACTCGGATTGGGTCGATGAGCGTGCTTTTTCATCGTCTAACACAAAGCAGACCTGGCGTTTCGTGTACAAACGTCTATTCGGCGAGATTGAATATTTTGTTGCGAAAAAAATCAGAAACGGCCTAATTCGCCTGTGGAGAAACAGGCACAGAAGAAAGAAATGGACAATAAAAAAGTCGTATTGACCGGCATGCAGCCCACGGGGAAGCTGCATTTGGGAAGCTTACTTGGTGCGCTTGATAACTGGTGCCGCATGCTGGATTCTTACGACTGTTTATTCTTTTTGGCTGACCAGCACGCCATAACAATGCCCCATGTTCCTGCCGAATTGAGAAGGAACGCTATGGATTGCGTTGCCCAATATATCGCCTGCGGTCTCGATCCAAAAAAGTGCAAAATTTTCCTTCAATCGCAGATTATCGGCCATGCGGAGCTCATGTGGGTACTGAGCTGCTTGACCCCAATCGGCCAATTGGAACGAATGACGCAGTTCAAGGACAAATCCAAAAAAGTAGGACAGTTTGTTTGTTCTGGTTTGCTATTTTATCCGATCCTGATGGCGGCGGACATATTGCTATACAACGCCGACCTTGTCCCGGTCGGTGAAGACCAGAAACAACACCTGGAAATCACCCGCGATATTGCACAGAAATTTAACGGAACCTATTCGGATATGTTTGTTTTGCCCGAACCGTACATAGGGCAGACTGGCGCACGCATAATGTCCCTGCAAAATCCAACGATTAAGATGTCAAAATCCGACAAAAATCAAAACGGCGTGGTGTACATAACGGATACAAATGAGATAATTCGCAAAAAAATCACCGGCGCTATCACGGACTCCGGCAATGACATAGCATTCGATGAAAAAAATAAACCTGGTATATCAAATTTGCTAAACATCTTTGCAGCGATCGAAGGAATCAGCATTGAAGAAGCGGTGAGGCAATTTTCTTCCCTAACAAGTTACGTTCCATTTAAGCAGGCCGTTGCCGACGCTGTCATCGGGAAAATTTCCCCTATGCGGGAGAAATATGGCGAAATTGTACAAGACAAAGATTATATGGTGGAAGTTTTGCGCGCCGGTAGGGAAGAAGCCCAACGACGGGCAAACAAGATGATCAGTAAAGTTTACCGCAAGGTGGGCTTTGTAATGGAATAGGAGCGGCGATGAAAAAATTGGTGATTGCAGAAAAGCCCAGTGTAGCCGCCGATCTAGCTAAAGTCCTTGGTAAATTCAAAAAAACGGAAACTTGTTACGAGAATGACCAATACGTTGTCAGTTGGGCAGTGGGGCATCTCGTCGAGCTGTTTATGCCGGAAGATATTGATCCCCAATTGAAGCGCTGGTCACTAAAATCGCTGCCAATTATTCCGGAAAAATTTGGGACAAAGCCCATAGAAAAAACAAAAAAGCGGCTTTCCGAACTGAAACAGTTACTTAAACGGGACGACGTCGATGAATTAGTAAATGCATGCGATGCGGGCCGAGAAGGAGAGCTGATTTTTACTTATATCTACGAACTGTGCAAATGTAAAAAACCATTCAAGCGCCTATGGCTATCATCGATGACACCAATGGGTATCCGGGATGCCTTTGAGCATCTGCGAGAAAGCGGCGAAATGCACAATTTGCAAGATGCGGCGAAATGTCGCTCGGAAGCGGACTGGCTGATCGGCATCAATGGTACGCGGGCAATCACGAAACGCATGTTTTCATCCCAATCGAAGCAGATATCTACCGTTGGCCGCGTACAGACTCCCACCTTGGCCATGATTGTAAGTCGCGATTGTGAAATTGCGAATTTCAAGCCAACGAAATACTGGCGCCTCATGGGCGAATTTGAAATCAAAAAAGGGAAATACCAAGGTGTTTTTCAGAAACCCAAAAAAATTAACAGTAAAGATCCTCACGACCGCGCCGATCGCCTGTGGACAAAGGAATATGCCGATAAAGTTTTGGCTGCAATTCGAGGCTGCGAACGGGCAGCCGTTAGCGAAAAAAACAAACGTATGTTGCAGTCAGCTCCACGCCTCTATGATCTCACTTCGCTCCAACGGGAGGCAAATTCGCGCTACGGCATGCCTGCTGCCATGACCCTAAAAATTGCTCAATCACTCTATGAGCGGCATAAATGTTTAACCTATCCACGTACGGATTCCAAGGCGCTGACCGAAGATTACGTATCCACCTGCTACGCCATTCTACAAAGCATCTCCGGAGAATGCGAAAGATTTGCCAAGCACGTTGCCGAACGTAAATTAGTCAACGGAGGAAACAGGAAAATTTTCAACAATAAACAGGTGAGTGACCACTTTGCCATAATCCCCACAACCCATTTTCCAAAGTCCCTCTCCGAGGAGGAGTCGAAGATTTACAACATGGTCCTTCGCCGCTTCATTGCCGTATTTTATCCCGATGCGGAGTACGATGTTACAGTGCGTACGAGCACGATTGCCGAGGAATATGCTTTCAAAACGGAAGGAAAAGTGCTTGTCAAACCGGGGTGGTTGGAAGTGTACGGTAAAGCGAATCTTGAGCAAGAATGCACGCTACCAAAGCTAAGCGAGGGGGATAATTTTGAGGCGCGCATCGTTGAAGTGCGTTCACAGGAGGATGAAACGCGGCCGCCGCCTCACTTCAATGAGGCAACCTTACTGGCCGCCATGGAAGGCGCTGGAAAATTGCTGGATGATAACGAGCTCGCCGAAGCTATGAAGGAACGCGGATTGGGCACACCGGCAACGCGGGCACAGATCATCGATCACCTGCTCAACCTGCATTACCTCGAACGCGACAGACGAGAATTGCATTCAACCAGCAAGGGTGAGGATCTCCTAAATTTTCTGCACGCGCTCAACATAGAAACCCTAGCCGACCCCGCACTGACTGGAGAGTGGGAATACAAGCTTCGGCAAATGGAAAGTGGAACATTTTCTCGCCAAACATTTATGCGGGAAATAGCGGAACTTACGCAGAAGATTGTGGATAAAGTGCGCAGTTACAATGAAGACGATAGTACGTTGGCAGAATCGGAAATCATCTGCCCCCTAGACGGTAAACCGCTGCTTGAAAGCTTTCGCAGCTATCGCAGCCAAGACGGCTCCCTATCCATACCAAAGTCACTTTGCGGTCGCAAATTCTCACCACAGGAAATTGTCCAGCTAATTGGAGAAAAAAAACTCGGGCCACTGAGCGGTTTCAAATCCAAGCGTGGCTCAGAATTTTCAGCAACAATCGTGCTCAACGGAGAAGGTAAATTGGGCTTCGAGTTTGAAACGAACGGTGAACAGACACCGCAAATTTCTTCCGATGAAATCGCCACCTACAAAGAGTTGTGCAAGTGCCCCGTTTGCGGTGCTCCAATCCTGGCAGCGCCTGAAGCCTACATTTGCAAAAATTACTTCGACAAAAAATGCAGTTTCCGCATATCCAAACGCATGTTGGATAGAGAAATAGACAGGGAACAGTTCTTGAAATTGATCAGCGAAAAATCCACGGACGTGCTGGAAAATTTTAAATCAAAAAAGACGGGTAAGCCATTCAAAGCTCGCCTCATCCTAAAATTCGGTGGCAAAATCGGCTTTGCGTTCAAATAACACAGGTCGCGGCATTTGAATGTGTCGCAGTATAAAACGGGCAAGCTATCCCTTACCTCTCCCTGGCTTTTTGCTATTTTCATACTCCTCTTTAAAAGTCTTTTCTCTCTTTTTTCTCTATGGCTTTAAATATGAACTAAAGCTGTCCTGGAAATGTTCATATGGTTAAATTATTCCGTGAACGTTGTGAATAGGTAAGCCAGCTGCACACCAATTTCACCGTCCGGGAAATTTTCAATTTTACCTGAAAACTTTTAATTCCCAGGAGGGAGCCAAATTGGCTCCACAAGTGCTCGATTTGATATCTCTGAAAAATTTTTAATATCGTTGTGGGGGCGAAGTTAACCGTTTTATCGAAGTCGTCAAATTAGCCCATGGCACAAATTAGCTAACCTCGCAATTGGACAATTTAATAGAAAAATTCTTGACAAATATTCTATAATTCGTACACTGCCCCTAGCAGAGGAGAAAGGTATGAGCGAGCTTATAAAACATGTCGAGCTGGGCCAGAAAGGCGAAGATAGCCCAGAGGTAACTAGTGAATTTCGCAATCTGAAACCATCAACAGAAAGGCCTATTTATAGCTCCAGTGTAGTTGGCGGAACACTGGGAGAGCGTACCGTATCCCCTGGCCATCTGGTCCGAATAAGATCCGTAGCGGATCAAGATAAGTTGAAAGGGGAAATTGAAAAAACCAGCCAAAAGATTGCCGATCTAAAAAGCGCTCGCATGTCGACAGGAAAAATCATCAAGTGGGCTCTCATAGCCGCCGCCGTCGTTGGTGGCATAATTGCTGTGGCAGCAGGTATATTTGCAGCGCCTTTGCTATGCTGTATTGTTGGGGGTTCTTGTAGGGGTATTGGCTGGTGCGGTTACCGGTGTCGCTTTGCATAAAAATAATTGCGCTCGGCAGGTACAAATTGAAACATTGGAAAATCTACAAGGAGCCAACGTAGGTTTGGTTGATGCAAATAAGGGATTGATTGATGCATATGCTAATTTAGCAACTATGGAGGGGGAACTTAACGAACAGAAAGCAACCGTAACACAACAAGGAGCAACCATAGAAGAACAACAAAGGCTAGTGGCAGAGCAAACGGCGCGAGCAGAGAGCCTCCAACAAAAAAACGCTGAGCTTGGGCAAAATTTAGAAGGGGTTCAACAAGCCAGGGAAGAGGCAAGCCGACAAGCACAAGAAATACAAAGCAAGGCCGAACAATTGGAATTCACTCTTGAAAGTATTCGGAACAAGGTTGCAAAAAACGAAGCGCGGATTGCGGAATTACGAAAGACAAACGAAGCACAGGCGGCTAAGCTCCAAAGACAGACGGATGCGATGAAAGCCTTTGTTAACCAGCAACGGGAAATGGTTTCCCAACTTGAAAGCACGGTGAAGGAAAATCAAAAATATTTAGACGGGATGTTGGAAAAAGTACAAATGGGCGGTGACGCTGTGCGGGATGAAATAGAAAAAATTAAGGCTTACGTCAAAAGTGAATTCGATGCCGTTCAAGCAGAACTTACCGCAGCAACTACCAAATCTAGTGAAATACTGGCCAATTTGGAAGATGGAGAAACGGCAGCAACGATAGAAATGCTTGTTGAGGCACAAAAGCTGTCCAATAGGGCCATCCTGAGTAGTGTCGCGAGGTTGGGAATCATGCAGGCAGCCATCCTTGACGCACTGACGAATGTGCAAACAACAATACAAGAGCAGCAAGCAGAATTAGTGGCTGCGATTAGCGAATTACAGCAAAAACACACTGAGGCAATGGGAAATATAAAAAAATTAGGAAAGTCCTACGACGATGCACAAGGAAAGCTAGATCAGTGCAAAACACAGATGAATAATGCACTTACTAGGGCAACGCAATTAGATTCGCAAGCTGACAAAGATCCAAAGGTAAGCGAAGCGGTACAATGGGCCATGAAAAATTCCCAGCAACTTAATAGGCAAGCGGCGAAACTAAAAAAAGAATTGGATAAAATAGGTGAAGAGCTAACTGAAGCACGTACACATGGAAGCGAAATGGACGAAGCTTATAGAGAGTTGGTAGCCAAACAAGAACAAATTCAAGCAAATTGTGCAGAGTTGGAACAACAAAACCAAGCGCTTCGAACATTGAATGAGAAATTATTCGGTCAAGCCCAAAGCATCGGCCAAAATTTAGGTGTCATTGGGGAAGGTATCGATCAAGCCGCCACCGCCGTTGGCAATGCTGTTGATGCCTCAAGCGGCGTCACGTCGAAGTGGAGCAGATTTGGGGCTATCCTGGGAGCAGGACTGGGAGGAGCTGGAGCTACTGCTATAGGTGCGGGAGCATTGACGGCTGGAGTAGCTGCTGCAGCGGGAGTTGTGGCACTTCCTTTGGTAGGTGTTCTGGTCGCGGCCTATATGGCAGGAGGAGACGGAAAGTATATTGCTAGCGCTAGAGCAAAAATTGGCAGCTTGGCGAGTGGTATTGGGGCAACTGTATCAGCCTCGTTGAAAGCAATAACAACCTTTGGGAGAGCAATAACAACCTTTGGGAAAGGAATTGCAACCTTTGGGAAAGGAATTGCAAGCTTGTTGAGCCAAATGGCAGGGCAGGTGCAGTCTTCGGCCTAGGGAAATAAACTTTATCCTCTCAAAGGCTTCCTCTCCTATTATAGTCAAAGAACTTGACAGGGGCATTTAAAACTGCGCATGTGGGACAGATGACATACCTGTACAACGGACTTGAAAAAGAGGGTGTTAAAATAGGAAAGCACGCACACAGTAAAGGAAAGGAGCGAGGTGTTTGGAGTGGGGGTTAGGATCACATTCAAATGGAAGAAAAAGTTGAGGAAAACGGGGAATTTAGAGCGTGTACCGCTGAACAGACTATACAGGAAGTTAGATTCGGAAAAGCTAGTGAAGTATGTGGAGGAACATCCGGATGTCTATCAAAGGGAAATGGCCAGCGAATTTAAAGTGAGCAAGAGTTGCATTGGCAAAGCGCTGAGAAAGCTAAAGATCACAGTA
>JAIRMI010000072.1 GCA_031258795.1 Puniceicoccales bacterium
TGTTCCCTAATTTACCTGCCTCCCTACTCTCCGGACCTCAACCATCGAAAAATTCTGGGCTAACCTCAAAGGAACACTAGCCGACATCCTCCACTTTTTCCCTTCCCTCTTCGACGTCATTCAGTATGTTTTTTTGGAGTAAGATGACTATAAAGCATTCCCTTTGGACATTTCTTCTTTGTTTACCTCATTGGCATTTCTAAAAAATTTTTTGTATTTTCAACTAAAAGTCGACCCTGCGAACTTTTAACTTAAAGGGAAAGCTCACAGCAAAATAGCGAATACTGTGCCACATATGAAAGCGGGTAGGGCAACGTATAAAAATGCTGGTATTACCGTGTCGGCTATATGATCATGCTGTCCATCGGCATTTAGACCCATGGTTGGCCCAAGGGTAGAATCGGAAGCTGGTGAGCCGGCATCCCCACAAACACCGGATATGGCCACGATTACAGCAATTGCCATTGGGTTTATTCCTAATTTTTTACATAGAGGTACGTAAACCGATGCAACGATGGGCACCGTCGAAAAAGAGGAACCGATACCAGTGGAAATCAAAAATCCGGCACCGAGCATTCCGCAAATTGCCAATATTCTATTGTCACCGACGTGAATGGCAAGCCACTCTATGAGAGAAGCGATGTCCGTGGAAGACCGTATCACATTTCCAAATCCGGCAGCGGCGAGCATGGTAAAGGCTATGGCAGCCATCATTTTAAATCCATCAACGACGACACGATCCGACTCGTGGCGACACACAACGCCACAGCATGAAAAAACAAGGAAACCAGCCAGTGCTCCCAGAATTATCTCCCTGGTAATCAATTGAACGGCAAGTGCTGCAACGATTGCAAACAGGGAAACGATGACGTGTCGGGCTGAATGGGATCCCCCATCGGAAATGATCACATCCGCAGCCAATTTGTATTCCCGAGGGCGGCGATAGCGGAATATGGCTATGCCCACACCGCAAATCATGCCAATCGCAGGAAATCTTACCGCGTGAACCACCTCATTGAGCGTTATTTCCAACCCATTAATCCTAAGATAGTACAGTAAAATATTATCCAAAAAAATCTCCCCAAAGCCTATGGGAATGAGCATGTAAGCCACAATGACACCGCAAGCAATTATGCAGGAAAGAGCTCGGCGGTCAATTTTCATGAAATTTAAGGCACCAAGCATGGGCGGAATCAAAATTGGAACAAAGGCAATGTGGACCGGCACAATGTTTTTACATGCCAATGCTATCGCTCCGATAACGGTGAAAAATACGCACTTCCCAAGGAAGACGTTGCGTCTAGATAGGGATCTGCGATTCAGCCTGAGAACAATTTTTTCCGCAAGCAAATCGGATAACCCGGAATGTGCAACGGCCGATGCAAACGCTCCTAAAATTGCGTAATTCATTGCAATTCTTGCTCCCCCTCCCAGGCCAGCAGAGAAAATTTTCACCGATTCGCTCAGAGAAAATCCGTCCACCAATCCTCCGATCAAAGCCCCAGCCGTCAGTGCGATAACCACGTTAACGCGATACAAACAGAGAGCCAGAACAGAAAAAACAGCGACTACAACCGAATTGAAAATCATCTAAACAGCAAATTTAGCCTGAATTTGAAACCACTGGCAAGATAAATGTTAGCTGCCATTGCATCAATATGTCCCTGTTCCCTAAGTTTTTTCAAAAAAAATGATACTTTGGGCTGAGGTAAAAAGAGAGTTGGAAAATTTCCTTATTTTTAGCTTGCAATTTTACTGAGATACCTTCCCCTTAGAAAGGGAGTTAAAATTTTATGAAAATACAAAATAATAGAAATTAAATGACCGTAGAAGAAAAACTGAAAAATTCCTTTAACCGTGTGTTGAAGGCTTTTCAAAGCAATAAGTCCGATACGGAAAAGCTGAGAATTTTTCACAGAGAAATCGCTAAATATACATTGTCAGAATGTGCAAAATTAATGTCTATGCCAGATGTTAATGGCAAAGATTTGATAACGTATTTAGTGGAAAATATACCCACTTTCCGCCTGTGGTACGAAGATCTTGCGACGGCTCGCTATTTGGAGATCATGAAAGAAAAATATCCCATGATGCAACAGCGTGCGCTAGTGTCAGGACTCATAAAAAAGTATTGACAGGTTAGGAAAAGGCCAACAGGAGATTGGCTATAATGGAATTAATAAGAGAGAAAGCCTTTGAGAGGCTAAGTAAATGTTTCCCAAAGTTGCAGGGTTTTCCGAAGTCGCGGGTGGATAACCGGAGTGTGATCAGTGGGATAGTATACGTACTCCGCAATGGTTTGAAATGGCGGGACGCCCCGAGGGGATATGGGCCATACAAGACGCTTTGCAACCGCTTCATACGGTGGAGCAGGCTTGGAGTGTTTGGCAAAATTTTTCAAAAGCTCTAAGTGCAAGACGGAAATCCTGATGATGGACGCAACCCATTTGAAGGTTCATAGGACAGCGGCGAGCCTAAAAAAGGAGGTCTTCCCCGTGGCACATCGGGCGAGTGAAAGGTGGACTCGGCAGCAAATTGTACGCCCCATGATCGCTGTGCCCACGCTTTCTTCTCCTCCATTTGCATCCCTTGCTCCTTCCTCTTTTATTTGAGCTTATAAGTCCTGACACTATTAATTGGCTTTAAGCCGGGATAGCGTCTAACACATACCAAATTTTCTAAGGTATGAGATTTGACATTTAAAAATTCAGCTGCCTCTCTATCTAACATTTAGTGGCTTATACTGCTGCGCTCATCGTATATTGTCTTTCATCTTATCATGCTCACGCAGAGTAAAGAACATTTTGTTTTTTTAAAGAAATACTTGGTAAAAATCTATAAAATCAGGAAATTTAATATCCCAGAAGAAATTTCATCATCCCAATAGGTGAACACAAATGGGGAATGAAAAATTTTGGACTGGGACTGATTGAATTTTGCGGGATTATTGCGGGATTGAGTTTTTTGCCTTCGCCGTCTCTTACT
This sequence comes from Puniceicoccales bacterium, assembly GCA_031258795.1. GTDB lineage: Bacteria > Verrucomicrobiota > Verrucomicrobiia > Opitutales > JAIRKQ01 > JAIDVZ01. The sequence continues at coordinate 2,986 of JAIRMI010000072.1, forward strand.
TTTCCGGATCTTCTGCTATTCCATTTATTTGAGCGGACTAGGAGCTGGTGGGCGACACAGGACTCGAACCTGTAACCTACTGGGTGTAAACCAGTTGCTCTAACCAACTGAGCTAGCCGCCCGATAAACGGAGTGCAACTATCAATGTAGAAATGGATATTTGCAAGACTTTTTAGCTACAACCGCATTCTTGCGGTTAGACTTTTGTTCTGCGTAGAAAATCTGCCTAACTCATCTCACTTTCCCAACTTAAGAGTAAGTTGCTCATTTGTGTCATTAATTCGGATCGAAGATCGCGGTCACGTGCAGTACGTATCTCTCTTAGCAGGGCATTTACTTGCTCCCTGAAATTTTTTATATTTTCAATCTGCAAAGTACTGAGATTGGCCTCGTTTCTTTGCAAGAGCATGGCATTCGCTTGATTTATTAATTCATTTATTTGCCTGCTTTGCTGAAGGTCAGTTCTAATGTTGCCTATCATAGAATATTCCTTGTCTAATCTTTTGTTGCGGCAGTCGCTCAATGTTTCGCACAAAAGTCCAATAAATCCAATAATAGTTGCCATCCCTTCAATTGGTGCTTTTAGCGTTGCAATAATAGGAAATATTCTCGCTGCAAATTCGCATACTATTTTTGCAGCGTAGGCAACGATTTGCGCACCCAAGGAACTATTTCTGGCTATTGTGTATTTCTCATGATCAGTCCATCTATTTGCGATATCGCATGCCACTCCCAGAAGGGATATGCAGGGAATTATCAGCCCCAATATCAACGGAGCTGGCGGGCAAGCAAAACTCAGCATAAATATAACAGCGCTACCGATAAATCCGAGAATGGACAAAATGGTACTAATTCGTCCTAAAATTTTGTTAAAGCGAGGTGTTTCCGCTTCGCGAGCTTGGAGAGGAGATTCTATAATATGCGATTGAAATAAAGGATCCGATTCAGCATTCCGATTCAGGGCCATTTCAACTAGATCTTCCCTGACTTTATGTGGGAACAAACCTTCTTCTCCTTCACTGTCCTGAGAAGGTTCTTCGATTGGATTTTCCCTGACTAGATCTTCATCCATTGTTTGCTCGTTATTTCAATATGCGCAGTTTTTTGTGAAATTCTTCCCGATTGGCATCGACTAAAAGTATTGAGACAATATTATTTTCGGTGTCTATGGACTCCAATACACAGCTCGATTCTCCGATTTTCACTTCCTGGCCAATGTTCGATAGATTGTACGTTTTTCCGTCCAAATCTTCCACAACGGCGACATATTTGTTATCGTAATATTTCGTGTCGCCGCTTAGCTCGACTTCGATTTTGTCCCGAGTATCCCGTATTTTCACGACAGGCATGTTGATGACCATGCCATTTTTTTCAGTGGTACGCAGTTGAAAAGATAATATTTCAAAATCCAGAAGCTTAAGTACCTGCCCTACGCAACAGTGTAGAGTCTGGTTGTTTTCAAGATCACGGATCAGGATGGTAAGATCGGATTGTTCGTCGGCTTGGACGTATCCTTCCAATTGGAGGCGATATTTTTTCCTGATAATATGCTTCAATTGGAGGGGAAACACGAAATTAAACTGCCAA
>JAIRMI010000066.1 GCA_031258795.1 Puniceicoccales bacterium
GCGATGATTACAATGGCCTAGTCGCTGATGTTGCGGCCCTGCAGATTAATTTAAGCAACGAAGCCCAAACCCGGGAGGAGGCGGATTACGATTTACAGAGTGAAATTGCGGCCTTTAAGACTGCGGTCTTCGGCGAAGGAAGTGAAGACCCTTTAGCAGGTGACACCTTAATCTCTAGATTTGCGGCTTTGGAGGGTAAGGTAGACGATGGTTACACTGGCCTAGAGGCGGCTCATAAAAGGATTGCTGAGCTGGAGGAAGAACTTGACCGCTTAAGAGGCTATCTAGACCTTCAGATAGTTGGAGGAGACCTTCAGATGGTTGGAGCAGACCTTCAGATGGTTGGAGCAGGTCTCGCTGGTGCTGAATATGCCAACTATACCGGCCATGTAGCGTCATGCTTGGCGGGAACGGTGGTCAATGCAGCTGAGGTGGTTCAAAATTGCATCGATTGTCGCCTGTGCGATGTTAAGGGCAATGGCAACGATCCATTCCTTCAGATCTTCGGTGGCTATGGCAAGCGTGACAAAATCTCTGACCTGGGCTATGATTGCGCCACATATGGTATCCTGCTGGGGGAAGATTTTATGAAACAATTGGGAGATAGCGCCTTCCTGAAGCTTGGAGGGGCCGTGAGCTTTGCCCATAACAATGTAAAATTCTCCGGTAATGGAGCGGAAAATGGCAAGAAGGGGGAGCAGAATATCCTCTTCGGAAACCTCTTCGGAGCCTATGAAGGCTTCGGTGAAGAGAATCTTAAGACCGACATCAACGCGCTCATCGGCTTCGGCTACTCCCGCAATAAAGTACGGAGGACGGATGCAAGTAATAGTAAGTTTGACGGCAAGTTCCCGAGCACGGATTTCAATGTGAGCTGCGAGCTTGTAAAGAACTTTTTCCACCTCGGCAATGCCCAGGTTGGCCCATGGATGAAGGTGACCTATAATCACATTGCTCAGAAAGAGTATGCGGAATCTGGAGATGAAAACAATCAGGAAAATAGCAAAAATTTGTCCATGTCGAAGTCGAGGTTTAACTACCTAAATACCACTCTCGGCATCAACCTGGAATGGGAATTCAGCAATGCCGGTGATGAGTGTGAAGAACAGAAACTTAGTGATGCAAATAATGGGGAGCCTGCGAAACAGGAACTCAATGATATCAAAGATGAGGAGCGCCGCCTCCGGTTATTCGCCAAATTTGGATGGGAATACCAGCCGATCAGGTCCCGTTCAGGATACGCTGTAACCTTCGATGGGAGTCAATTTGAGCCAAATTTTGGGAACGGCAATAAGCACTTTTTCGTGGCCGTCTGCGGTTTCCGCTACAAATTGTCCACCCATTTTGAAATCAGCAGCAATGTTGCTGGCAGGATCACCAGCGACGATCGCTACTTCAATGTAAACGCCGGCCTGGGCTATTCCTTTTAAAAAGGGAACGTAACTTTACTACCGCATGGAGCAGCTGCGAAGTCTGCTCTGTTTTCTACATTATCGTGGAGAAACGGTGAGTGGTAACTGAAATTTCACTGCTTAAAGGCGAATTTAAAATGCCCAGTGTCAGGACTCGTAAAAAAGTATTGACAGGTTAGGAAAAGGCCAATAGGAGGTTGGCCATAATGGAATTAATAATAGAGGAAGCCTTTGAGGGGCTAGGTGAATGTTTTCCAAAGTTGCAGGGGTTTCGAAGCTACGGAGTAGAGCCATGCATCCCGTCCATAAGTAGCCGTAAGGTCCAGTAACCCTACCTGCGGGCCTGTACAAGCGGCGCCACAAAATCGAAAACATGTTCCGTAAATGAAGCATTGGCACCGCACCCCACATTGGGCGCTAAAGGTGGGCTTGGTAGCAAGCTACATGCCGTTTGTGATGGCCTTGGGCGGCCGGTGAGGCTGCTGCTGACCGCTGGGAATGTCAATGACATCGTTGGCGCCAGCGAACTGCTATGGTCAAACTACTTGACAAAAGCGTATAAGATTATACCTAGAGAATGTATGGCATATTATACAACGGACTTGAAAAAGAGGGTGTTAAAATAGGAAAGCACGCACAGTATAAAGGAAACGAGCGAGGCATTTGGAGTGAGTGAGTGTGCGATATCAGCAAAGAGGAGGAACGTGAGGAGTATGAGAAGGCAATGTCCGCGTACAAAAATCCTCAACCTCTTTCCTTCTCTCTCCGATGCTATTCATTATGCCTTTCTAAAGTGAGATGACTATAGCGCTCCATCGCCACCCGCCATGATCGCTGTGCCCACACCCTCTTCTCCTCCATTTGCATCCCCTGCTCCTTCCTCTTTTATTTGAATTTATAAGTGAGATGACATAGCGCTCCATCGCCACCCGCCATGATCGCTGCGCCCACACCCTCTTCTCCTCCATTTGCATCGCTTGCTCTTTCCTCTTTTATTTGAATTTATGAGTCCTGACCCTAGCGGGGGTTGTAAAAGCAAACATCAAGCTGAGCAGCAAGAAGAAGATGGCATTTTTCTGGTCTCAGTTACTGACCCAAGGTAATAGCAGCCACCATCGAAAATGGCACGAGAACACCCATAAACCACACCGCTTCCTACACAAACACCACATGGGAAGCAATAAAACTTACACAAATACCACATAGACTACACGACCTACTACTCTAAATCTAAAATAAAACACAAATTTGTAACGCCGCCTACCGCTTTGTCTTGTCCTCTTCCTCTTTTTTGAATAATTCTCTTTTTACTTGACTTAAAATTTCTTCATCTACACCACTTTCCCTCAGTTCTTTGTATGCAAAAAGATGGGTTGCAGGTTCGGGGAAAACTTTGCAAAATGAATCAAATCCTACCTCTTCCTTTTTTCCTTTTTTAAGATTATCGGCATAGCCATTGATTTTTTTAAACAAGTCCTCCATTGAATTTATTACTTGACTTAAGTCATCAATTTGATTTTCCAGTATTCTACTGCAGACATCTCGCCAGAAAGCAAAAGGGACAACGTTTACAAACTCATTAAAGTCGAATATTCTGGCTTTGGACTGTTGTATCACATATTCACCATAGTCCACTTCTCTAAAGTTGCTTTTTATTTCATTAAGACATCCCTCAGAAACTCTTTTTCTTTCTCTCAATTTTTGCAGCACGGGAAGGCGAAAACCTGGGTTTTCAACAATATCAGCGAAGGTTTCATAGTCAACTCGCTTTGTCATTTTGAATATTCCTTCTATGGATCCAATTTGTATTCCTTCTTCTTGTGCTTGCTGAGCCTCCCTTTTGTGCTTGCTTTTGTGCTTGCTGAGCCTCCTCTTGTGCTTGCTGAAGCCTTCTAAATGTTCCAATTAGATCTCTTGCCTCCGCTTCCGACCACCCTCCCCTTGATGAAATAGATTCCATATTAACCTCCAAAATTTTGCATATTTCTTTAATAACTGGTAAAAATTTTCCGACAATTGCAGGAGTAAAAAGGTGACTCATCGAAAAAATTGCAAAAGCCTCCACCACCATTCTTTTTGTGTAAACACTAAAAGCACTTAAATATGAGTCAATGCTAGTTCGTATCTTCATTATAATGCTCTCAACTCTTCTTTCATATTCAGCCAAAATTGCCTTTTCTTGCTCTTCACTGCTTAAATCTTTGAATCCCTTTTCATTTTCGACTGCGCACTTTGCTTTGCCTATAATTACCTCTCTACTGAACAAACCAGAGCTTCCCAAATTAACATATGCGAATGCCCGTCCACTAGCAGACTCGTAGGATTCATCAATTCTGTGCTCAATTTTAGCAATGTCGCCATAACCCATGTAACCTACGCCAACAATGGGGCGTGGCAATTCATCCCCTGAAGCTTTACCAGCTCTTTCACTTGCTTCTCCTACGCTAAGCCCATGGTCCCTCACTGCAATGCTACTTGCATATGTCTCCATCCTACCTGGAAGTTTGTCAATTCCATTCCCTTGCCTTTGGACAACTTCCTTTTCTTGCTGCATTTCTGCAAAAATTACAGCACCTCGTTCAACGATATCATTAACGATGCGTTTCTCGCTTTCTGGAGTATTTCCAAAAACAGGCGGAGCCCACGAAGTCAAAAGGTTCCCTTTTGCAGGTCGTGCATATACTGAAATACACGCATCACATTCTATCTTGCGATTACAACTTGGTCTAGTCGACAGCGGCACACATTTTCGACCATTGAGTACATCTCCAAAATCACTATTCGGAAGTGCAAATGCCAAATGTACTGTTGCTAACGCCTGGGCAATTTTAACATTTCTCGAGCTTAAATCATGTATGCTCCGCCACCAATAATCTTCTCGACACTTTCTCCATGAAAAATAATACTTTCCTTCAGATCGCGCAAGAGCAACAGCTCCCTCTAAAGTAGCTTGATCATCAATCACTTCCAAACCAATTGGATCTGCAAACACGCATGCAAAATGTTACTCCAAAATTGAAAAGTCAACTAATTTTAATGCTAAAATTTATATTTATCTTGTTGTTTACAATGCAGTTACGCACTTGCAAAAATTAGGCAAGAACAAATTTTCGCTTGGCCTGGCCTGATAAGTTTGGGGTCACGATATTTTTCATTCTAAGCTAAGCGTTTTGGATTTTTGGGAATCAACGCTTCTTGCCGCAATTTACCATAACCCTATCAACATGTCAAAGCAGAAACCAGGGGCCCACAGACGAAAATAGAGATTCGCCTTCCGAGTCTTCTGATCCAGGTTCACCATCACCACTCCTTAGGCCTCTTGCACAACCACCACCATCACCGCCAAGTTGGGAATCTGATGAGACTGCTGATGCTGGATTTGGAGCTAAATTCCCACCGAGTCCTGAGCCTATGAACGTTAAAAAATCTTCTTTCAAAGAAAGGAAATAGTTTTTTTCAAAAAGAAACAAATCTGTGCTTTGAAAAAAGTTATGGATATGGGCGAAATTTTTTCATATTTTGTTCACCAAAGCCACGCTGGCCATGACAGAGATAAAAAACTATGACTTTTCCATCGAACAGATAGCCAATTCGGGGCAGTGCTTTCGCATGAACAAACTGAAATCGAAAAATATTTGGCAAGTTGTAGCTTTGGGAAAAACATTGAATATCCGACCAATGGGCAAAAATACTTACCTTTTCTTCTGCTCTTCCGAGGAGTATCAGAATATTTGGAAGGATTACTTCGATTTCGAGCGAGATTATGGTGAAATTAAAAAACTCATTTTGAAAATTGGCGACCCCTATCTGAATGATGCCGTCGAGCATGGCTTCGGCCTTCGAATTCTCAGGCAAGATCCTTGGGAAGTGACGGTGAGCTTTATAATTTCACAAAGGAACAACATTCCCCGAATTAGAAATACCATAGAAAAATTATGCATGCCCTATGGCAAGGTATTCCCGGCTCCTCAGGTTTTGGCGAAATATACGGAAGAAGATTTTAGGGCGATTGGCCTCGGCTACAGAGCGAAGTACTTGCTAAACGTTGCCAGGGCCGTGGATAGTGGGGAATTCGATGTCAAATATTTGAAAGCACTGAGTTATGCAGATGCAATCAAGTACCTGAAGCGCTTCAATGGTATCGGAGATAAAGTAGCCAATTGCATCGCTCTTTACGGTCTGCACAAGCTGGAAGCATTTCCCATGGACGTATGGATGCGCCGCATAATTGGAGAGCAATATGGTGGAAATTTTGACACCAAACGCTTTCCTGGATACGCTGGCATCGTCCAGCAGTATATGTTTTTTTACGAGAGGAGTCTAAAAAAATGAGACTCCAAACGTAGTTCCCTCGATACTTTAAATTTCGTCAGGTCGAACACTATGTCACTTATTCTGAACATCGAGAATTTTGGATATTCCGATTAGCTTGTCATCTTCCGACAATGTAATTAGGCGTACGCCCTGGGTAGTTCGACCAATCACACGAACACCGCTAATGGGCGAACGTATGGCCTGGCCACCGCTAGTGATCAGCATGACTTCATCGGAATCGCTAACAGTCAGAGCTCCGGCCAGTTTGACTCCTTTGCGAAGCCTCATCGCTATTACTCCCGATCCGCCGCGCTTTTGAAGACGATATTCATCAAATTTTGAGCGTTTGCCTTGGCCATCCTCCGCAGCTAGAAGGAATGTGGCGCTGTCGTCTACTATGGTCATGGCACAGACTGAATCTCCGTGTTTTAGGGAGATTCCCCGAACGCCGCGCGTTGACCGGCCCTGGTCACGCAGGTCCGTTTCGTGAAAACGGATGGACATACCGAGGGAGCTGATCAGGACCAGCTCATCGGAACCATTGGTCAAAAGTGCCTCGATCAAAGCATCACCTTCGTCGATCTGTATACCAACTATACCGCGGCGGCGAACATTTTTGTAGGCCTCTAGGCATGTTTTTTTTATGACTCCGTTTTTCGTGCAAATTACCAGGTATTTGTCCGGAGAAAAGTCCTGAAAACAGAGCATGGCAGCAATTTTTTCGCTTGGCTGCATGTCGATCAAGTTCACAATTGCTCGTCCCTTGGATATGCGGGAACCATCGGGCACTTCGTAGGCTTTTTCCACATATACCCGTCCACTGTCCATCACAAACATGATGTTATCATGTGTATTTGCGGTAAACAAGTGCTCAATGGAGTCCTCGTTGTGCTGGCCGGCACCGATTACTCCCTTTCCGCCGCGCCTTTGGGAACGATATAGACTTACAGGGGTACGCTTAATGAAGCCCTTACTCGTTACCGTCACGGCACAGCACTCGTTGGCAATGACATCCTCAATCCTAAATTCACTGGAATCTTCCTCGATGCTGGTCATGCGCGGCGAAGCGTACTTCTCTCGCATAGCAACCAATTCCTCCTTTACGACAGCGAGAAGGAGAGTTTCATCTGCCAAAATGCTGCGGTAATAGTCGATGATCTTATGCAGCTCGGCATACTCTGAATCGATCTTATCCCGTTCCATGCCCGTTAATTGGTACAGCCGCAGCTCCAAAATAGCCACCGTTTGTTGCTCGCTGAGAGGAAATTTTGACATGAGGGCGATTTTTGCATCTTCACGGTTGTTTGCCGCCCGTATAATGCGCACGAACTCATCCAAATTATCCAACGCGATCTGGAATCCGGCAAGTATGTGGGCACGCGCTTCCGCTTTGCGCAGGCGGTGTTCCGTGCGGCGAGTCACTACTTCTCGGCGATGTTCGATGTAGCATTCCAGCAACTCCTTGATGTTCATCTGCTTTGGGCGTCGCTGATGCAGGGCAAGCATAATTACGCCAAAGGAAGACTCCAGCTGGGTATTTTTGTAAAGTTTGTTTATTACCACGCGGGTGACGGCATCCCGCTTGAGCTCGATTACTATGCGGGTGTTTTCATCCGATTCGTCCCGCAGATCGCTCACTTCATCCAAAATTTTTTCATGGATCAATTCAGCGATACTAGTGACTAATACCGCTCTGTTAACGGCATAGGGAATTTTGGTTATGACTATTTGCTCCCGGTCGTTGGGACCTTCTTCAATGGTCACAACTCCACGCATTTTGACGATGCCACGGCCCGTGGACAGATAGCGCTTAATGCTCTCCGTGCCTACAACTATGCCACCAGTTGGAAAATCTGGCCCTCGGATTATTCCGCAAAGCTCCTCCAATGAAACCTCCGGATCGTCGATTATTTTACACGTTGCATCGATTAATTCGCCCAAATTATGGGGGGGAATATTGGTTGTCATGCCAACGGCGATTCCCGTCGAGCCGTTCATCAGCAGATTCGGCAGGGCTGCCGGCAGGACGCTTGGTTCCGTCGTGCTTTCCTTGTAATTTGGTACAAAATCGACGGTGTCTTCGTCGATATCCTTCAACAGATCCTCCGAAACATTTTGCAGCTTGCATTCGGTGTAGCGATAGGCGGCAGCTGGGTCTCCATCGATGGAGCCAAAGTTTCCCTGGGGAAATATGAGAGGGTAGCGCATTACCCAGCCCTGGGCAAGGCGGACAAGGGTGTCGTACACGGAAGCATCGCCGTGAGGATGGTAATTTTTTAAAACTTCACCCACTACACCAGCACACTTGTCAAAAGGGCGGGAGTATAGCAGGCCTTCTCGCAGCATGGCGTACAAGATACGGCGTTGAACGGGCTTCAATCCATCCCGCACGTCGGGTAGTGCCCGACTGACTATGACCGACATGGAGTAGTCGATGTAGGCCGACTTCATCACATCGGTAATGTTGCTAACCTCGGTTTTGTTTTGATCGCTGTGCATTGTGAACCTTTAAATATCCAAATAAAGTGCGTTCAAGGCATTGTCTTCGATGAACGCCCGACGAATGGGCACGTCCTCTCCCATAAGCATGGAAAAAGTTTCTTCTGCAGCGGCGGCATCGGCAATATTAACCTGCACAAGCCTGCGTTTTGTTGGATCCATCGTTGTTTCCGCCAGTTGGCCGGGATTCATCTCGCCCAGACCTTTGTACCTCTGAATGCTCAATCCACGCCGCCCAAAGGTGCGCACTTGAGCCAAAATTTCCAAACCGGAGTGCATCTCCAGTTTAGTTCCGCCATCGCCACCGGATTCAACAAGAAAGTAGCGCGGTTGTTTGGTGGGCTCAAAGGTGGAGATATCCAAGCCAAGTTGTTCCAGTTCAACCAGAAGCGTGCTCAGCTGCGGAGCCTCGTAAATCTCATGGATGGAAATCCTACGCCTAAGTAGTTGTCCATTGACTAGGACGTCTTGGACAGTGGTGTCATCGAGCACATCGTTTTCGTGGCAAAATTCTCCGCGAGCATCCTCATTGAATAAAAATTTGAACTCCTCCGACCCTCCCACGCGGATGCGGGCAATGTATTTGGGCAATTTTTTGGATTCCCTGTCGTGCTGGTCGAGGTAAGCGGGAAGGGAACAATTGTGCCGTACAAGGCTTTGCCCCAGCATTTCGAGGCGAGAAAATGCACCCACGATCTTGTTTAGGTGTTCCTGGTCGAAAAGATAGCCATCGCTGGCACGGATAAGAGATACATCTTCGGAACCAAGTTCTAGGAGAATTTTATTGAGTTCGCCGTCATTTTCAACGTAGCGTTCCTTTTTTTTGCGTTTAATTTTGTACAAGGGTGGTTGGGCAATGTAGATGTATCCGCGCTCTATCAATTTCCGCATTTGCCTGAAGAAAAATGTTAAAAGAAGGGTCTGGATGTGGGATCCATCCACGTCGGCATCGGTCATGATTATTATTTTGTGATAGCGGCACTTATCCTCATCAAACCCACCGATGTCATCGGAATTACCTATGCCGGTGCCACAGGCAGTAATGATCATTCTAATAGCTTCGCTGTTCAGCACTTTGTCGATGCGCGCTTTTTCCACGTTGATAATTTTACCAAATAGGGGCAGGATTGCCTGTGTTTTACGGTCTCGGCCCTGCTTAGCGGAACCTCCGGCGGAATCTCCTTCAACTATAAACAATTCGCAAAGTGCGGGATCTTTTTCTGAACAATCCGCTAGTTTTCCAGGTAATCCACCCGTTGCCATGGCGCTTTTGCGCACCGTTTCCCGTGCTTTTCTAGCGGCTTCCCGTGCCCGTGCGGCGTTCGTGCACTTGTCAATGATCCTCCGGGCAACGGTTGGGCTGGTTTCGAAAATGTACTTCAACTTGTCGCCAACAACTTTTTGAACAATGCCATCCACTTCGCCGTTTGAAAGTTTGGTTTTTGTCTGTCCTTCGAAACGGGGCTCTGGAACTTTAACAGAAATCACTGCCGTCAGACCTTCTCGCACATCGTCGCCAGTCAGAGCCGGATCTTTGTCTTTCAACAAGTTATTGGTTTTAGCATAGGCATTTATTACCCGTGTCAGGGCGGTGCGAAAACCGGACAGGTGCGTCCCTCCCTCTATGTTGAAAATCGAATTAGCATAGGCATAAACCTGCTCGTTGTAGGAATCATTGTACTGCACAGCAATATCCACAACGATGCGCGTGTCAGGTTTGGAGGGCTCTGGGGCAATGTCGCCGAAAAGGGAAAAGATATCCTCATTAATAACCGTCTTGTTCTTATTTAAAAACGAAACAAATTCTCTGATACCATCATTGAAACGGAAAGTTTCACTCCTGTCGGAGCGCTCGTCTACCAGCTCTATGGCGACTCCAGGGTTCAAGAATGCCAATTCTCGCAGACGCTTTACCAAAATGTCATACTTAAACTCCCGCGTTGTTTGAAATATTTTCGGGTCTGGGAGGAAAGTTATTTTGGTTCCCGATTTTTGGCAATCGCCGATAATTTTCATCTTTTCGACGGTCTTTCCCTGAGAAAAAGACATGTAGTAAACGTGCCCATCGCGGCGCACTTCTACGTCAAACCTTTCGGAAACTGCGTTCACGCACTTTGCTCCGACACCGTGTAATCCTCCCGATACCTGGTAAGCTCCCTTGCCAAATTTTCCGCCGGCATGCAAGTTTGTCATCACCAGCTCCAGGGCTGGAATCTTGTACTTTTCATGGATGTCAACGGGAATTCCCCGCCCATCGTCCTCAACGGAACAGGAGCCATTCAGGTGAAGACTAACCTTGATCGTTGTGCAATATCCCGCCAAGGCCTCGTCGATGGAATTATCCACTATCTCGAATACGCAATGGTGAAGCCCCCGCTCATTTGTATCGCCGATGTACATGTCCGGGCGCTTGCGAACCCCTTCAAGCCCTTCTAATTTTTGGATTTTGGAGGCATCGTAGTCATTGTGCTTTGCCGAATTCGTAAAAGAGGAATCATTCATAGAACATTCAAACTGGAGTTTTCTAGCATCCAAATTTGGGATTGTCGAGAAAATGTGAAAGAAAACAGAGTCTATTTTTCAAAAAAATCTACGCGAGCTACCTTTTGGAAATCAAAGGGAAAACAAACCTAAAGGGAACTTCTTTGTTTGAATTTTAACTTTCCCTTTCCTACGATTTTTCTGTTTCAGCTACCTCTTCCAAGTTGGGTTCAATTTCTTTGAAATCTTCAGCTTTGTCAGAACTTGTTTCCTCTTTTTCGGCCTTTACTTGTTCCTGAGATTTCTTGATTTTTGCCATTTCCTTGGAGTTTATCTCAACTAAAAAATCTAAAGCTTTACCACGCAGCGTGCGCGTGCGCAGATCAATGAGCTTGTCTCTGTCGCTTTGAAGTTCGCGCACGTACTGGCTTGCATCGACTTTCTTTACCGATATGTCTTGGAAAATCATCGCCTCGATATCCTTGTTATCTATTTTGATTTTTTCCATTTCGGCGATTTTATCCAGCACTAAGCCGGCTTTGGCTCGAGTTTCTGCAGCGGGGAGCAGACTTTTGGAAATTTCATCGATGCGACCTTCAAAATACTTGGCAGAAACTCCATTTTTAACCTGGCCTTCGATAAATGATTGCACAAGCCCCTGAATTTCTCTCTCAATTACGCTTTCGGGAAGTTCAAATTTTGCCGAATTAGCTAAAAAATATATGATTTCGTCACGCTGTTTAAGAAGTCCTTGCCTGCGTTTGTAGTTAGCCAGATATTCGCTCAGTCGATTTTTTAGGCTGTCAACGGAATCCACCCCGTATTGCTTGAAAAATTCTTCATTCAGGTCAGGATCAACGCGCTCACGCACCTCCAAAATTTCAAACGTATAGGTTGCTTTTTTGCCAGCCAACTCGGGTACCGGGAAATCTTCCGAAAAAAGTTCTTCCCCCTCACATCTGTCCCCAGTTTTGTGGCCAATGACACCTTGTATCACTGCCTGTACACCGGGAACGTCAACGTTTCCTGCTTCTTCCCAGGTATTCACCTGTTTGCCGTAAATTTTGTGTCCGGGGACGGCATCGACTATTGCCAAACCGCCCTCTAGAAAGCCTTCATAGTTAACTTTGACGTAGTCTCCCGATTTGATCTCCCGATCCACGATATTGTAGTTGGAATGTTGCTTCCTAATATGATCAAATTCGGCGCCCACCTCTTTTTTGGTAACTTTTTCCGAAAATGCAGTCAAGGTTACATTTTTATAATCAGGCAATTTCACATTTGGTCGGAGATCAAAGATCAGTTTGCATAAGAAACCATCCTCGGAATCCTCGGATGAATAATCGACAACTGCTAGAAGATTTAGTTCGTTGGTCGATTTTTGAACATCTTCCAAGGCTTTATTCAATAAAGTTGCCTTTGTGCGCGCTTCAATATTGGGTAAAAATTTAGATAAAATAATATTTTTCGGCGCTTTCCCCTTCCTGAATCCCGGCAAAGTCGTAGTGGCACAGAATTCACCGATCACAGCTTCTTTTTCGGAAGAGATCTCTTCGTTGGAAAAGAGAAACGAAATCGACGAACGTGTATTGCTTATTGTATTTATTTCCTTTTTCACAGTAAATTTAATGCTCAGAACAGGATCTATTCAACGTCAAACTTGGGTCAACACATTAAAACCAAAAATTACACCTTGAAGTACAGGTTAGAGACAAGCCCGTACCCGTTTTAGATAATACTCGTCCCTTGTTTTCAGCAGAATTTTGACAATTTTTCAATCAATTGTACACAGCGGCAACTGTATCCCCATTCGTTGTCGTACCAGCTCACAAGCTTGAAAAATTGATCATTCAAACCAATCCCCGCTCCCGCATCAAAGATTGACGATGCGCTTTCGTGAATGAAGTCGCTGGAAACAACCTCGTCACTGGTATACTTTAAAATGCCTTTTAGGTTGCCTTCGGAAGCTTCCTTCATCTTAGCGCAAATTTCTTCGTAGGATGTTTTCTTTTCCGTGCGAACAGTCAAGTCAACAACAGAAACCGTCGGCGTCGGTACCCTGAACGACATGCCGGTTAACTTCCCCTTAACCGCTGGCAGGACCAAGCCCACCGCTTTTGCTGCACCGGTGGTAGAGGGGATAATGTTTATGGCCGCTGAGCGTCCACCTTTCCAGTCCTTCATAGATGGACCATCGACAGTTTTTTGCGTGGCCGTATAACTGTGTACCGTGGTCATCAATCCCTCAATGATGCCAAAGTTATCAAGAACTACTTTCGTTATGGGTGCTAGACAATTTGTCGTGCACGAGGCATTGGATACAATGTTGTCCCCAGCCGTTAGCGTTTGGTCATTGACACCGATGACAACCGTTTTCACACGATCACCTTTGCCAGGGGCGGAAATGATAACTTTTTTCGCTCCAGCTTTCAAATGACCTTCCGCCTTTTCGTCTTGGGTAAATAAACCCGTCGATTCGACAACGACATCGACGCCCAAATCCTTCCATGGTATTGAGGCTGGCCCTTCCTTTATCGCTAAACATTTGACCCGATGTCCATTCACCACTAAAACATCCTGTCCATCGGCGCACACTTCACCATCGAACCTTCCCTGCGTAGAGTCGTATTTTACAAGATAGGCTAGGTTATCTGCGGGGACCAAATCATTGACAGCTATAACCTCAATGTCTGAGCCGAACTTCCCACTATCAACGATTGCTCGAAAAACCAAACGACCGATGCGTCCAAAACCATTTATTCCAATTCTTGCTGCCATTGTCACCTCTCAATTAAGTTTGAGACGAATGAAAAAAATTTTAAAATTTTCTCAAGCGAAATGTGAAGCTAACTCACTTATTTCGTTCGATACTAACGCTGAAATTACGCTGCTGCTTTATTTCAAGCACCATCCAAATTTTGGAAATAGCCCAGAATGATTTAGTTCTTGATGTTTTGTTTGACGAATATGTTTTTGTCCACTTTTGCGAAGAAATCTTTGTAGTGCTCGGGGTCTATGACGTGTTTGCTTTCTTCGGAAAAAGCCCCCGTGGAGCGCACATCCTTCCAATGACGAACAAAACTTACCCTTACGCAACATTTGCCATCTGACATTTCTTCGACCTGCACATCAGCCACGGTATAGGACATGTGGGAAATGTCACCTTCTTCTCCAAGCATGGTTTCGATAAGTGGTCTTTTGCTTAAAGATATCGTGCTTTGGGCGGTTATTATTCCGGACTTTCTGTCGGATGTTTTAATGGAATAACCCAAATCGTGAAAAACTGAAACAACGGATGCAAATGCAACTTTGTAGGAACAGTCAAATTCTCTGGTCTGTATCGCTTGGATGCTAATGCTACTCTGTGGAGTATCATCAATGCAGATGCACCCCGCGCATAGACATGCCAAAAGCGTCAAAACAAAGGTTTTCCCGTACTTCCTTGACATAACCATATCACTTTCGGTTAAAAGGTTGTTGCTCTGTAGGAAAAGTCTCGAACCTTGAAATGTTCGTCAAAGTGTATAATAATTGTTAGAGTGTGCTCACTGGATGAACGAGAACCTTTCGACTGTCCTCCGCCGAGCAAAATAAGACCCAAGTATCCACTGGATGATTTTACTTCGCTTTCGGAATGAACCTTGTCATACACCCACGTTTCGTTCCCATTCGTATCCTTTGACACCATGTTCGGTGAGCCTAAAACAGCAACCACATCGGCGGAGCTCATGCCCGCGTATATGTGGCGTTGAACCGTTCCGACAGTAACCTTGTCCTCGGACTGGGAATTAACGCTCTGGCAGCCATACAGTATGAGCGACAACAAACAACACATAGCAAATGCTCGAAAAGCTTTAAACATGTACATACCCTCCCCATACATGGCAGAGTTGTCAATATAAAATTAAAAATTTGCAACCCTATCTTCGCAAATTACTAAAATTTAAATTGACACACCGCTTCGCTTAGATAGAGGCTTAGAACCTGTGGATTCGTTTGTGCAATTTTTGGCTAATCCGGCGTGCCTCAGCATCATTGTTATAACCGTTTTTAGCTTGAGCAAGTTGAGTGTACCCCTGTCATTGATCATAGGAGCAGTGACGGCCGGTATAGTTGGGGGCATGTCTCTGGAGCATACGCTTGGTGCTTTTCTAGGCGGTATTTCCGGCGGAGTCAATGTTGCCCTCAGCTATGCATTGTTGGGCATGTTCGCAACTGGGTTAACTACCACCGGTTTGCCGGAGTTTTTGGCATCGAAGATTGTCCATTCCAGTGGCAGTCGTTCTATGAGGGCAGAATTATGCAGAGCAATGTTATTCATATGGATCTGCGGAATTGCATCGCAAACGATTATCCCAATACACATTGCTTTCATACCAATAATTATACCAGCATTTTTGCCACTGTTCAACGAAGTGAACTTGGATCGGCGATCAATAGCTTGCCTGATCACGTTTGGTCTTGTCGCCACCTACAGTTTTCTGCCATTCGGCTTTGGAGAGATTTTTTTGCGAGAAATAGTATTGGGAAATCTGAAATCGCAGGGAGTTAACCTCGCCCTTTCCGACTTCAGCATCATGAAACTTACGGCAATCCCAACCGCCGGTATGGTATTTGGTCTAACTTTGGCACTGTGGGTATCTTATAGGAAGCCACGCTATTATGAAAAAACCCAAGCAGCCGCAGCACAGGAACGCGTCGTTAGCAAGCGGGTACTCATATTTGGTTTGCTGGCCATAGTAGCGATGCTCACTATGCAAATAGTATTCAAAAGCATGATTGTTGGCGCGCTTTCCGGCTTTTTCACCTTGCTGATCTCAGGTACGGTAAAATGGAAAGATTCCGACAAAATTGTGACCCGGGGGTTCGGTATGATGGCCACCATAGGAATGATCATGATCATCGCCAATGGATTTTCAGCGGTTTTATCTAGCACCGGCGCTGTGAACGATCTGATTAATATGTTGCTGATCATAACGGCGAATAATGTTCATCTGACAGTTATCGTGATGCTCGTCATTGGATTGATAATCACCCTCGGTATCGGATCATCCTTTTCAACGGTACCCATTTTGGCGGCCATATTCGTACCTATTTGCCAAAGAATAGGATTCAGCCCAGAGGGAACTTTCCTCGTACTCATGGTGGCAGGGGTCGTAGGAGATGCCGGTTCGATAGTTTCCGATTCAACGCTAGGTACAACCATTGGACTCAATGCCGACGATCAACACAACCACTTCAGAGATTCTGTGGTGCCCACCTTCTTGCACTTTAATATTCCTCAGCTAATTTTTGGTTACGCCGCCATCATACTGTTCGCCTAACGGTTATGGCAAAGTTGCTTCCAGCTTGAAAAAAACTATATCAACCCGCCGATCAGTAGCTGTGGTGGTCTTGTCTGAGCTTTTTTCAGATGCCCGTTCAGATCCTGCGGAAATGATAGTAATGCGGTTTTCATTGAGGCCCGCTTCAATCAGCTTTGCTTTTACATTTTCAGCGCGGCGATGACCCAGCGAGCTGTTATAGGTATTCGTTCCAAAATGGTCGCAGTGACCGACAACGAGCACACCCAGGTCCCGATGATTTGCAAAAAATTTCGCAGCCTCATTTATCTTAACAGCGTATCTCTCCCTAACATCGGCCCTATTAAAATCGAAAAATATGGAAGCAACAACATCGGATTTTGCATAGCCACAGGCTATTTGAAGAGGATTGGGCTTCATTTTGCGCGTAGGCTCCTGTAAAAAGTAAAAATCTCCCCAGCTTCCATCCGGAACAATGGTAACTTCGGGGTTATGGCGTCGCTTACTGGAGATCGAGCAACCGGTAACAAAGAGTAACATTAGAAAATATAAGAACAAACGCTTCATAGTTGCCGCATAATCTTTAGTTCAGATTTCTAAGTCAACTGCAAATTTTTTTCAGGAATCGCAAGCCCCCATCGCGCTCTGAGAACTTCATGTCCAATTGGGCTTTGAAACAGCGGCTTAAAATTTCGTTAAACTTCGGTGAAGGATGCAGCCCTAGGGCTAGTAAATCGCGACCAAGTATGATGGGAACGGGTTTGTTTTTCAGTACGCCCAATCTTTGTGCCGTTTCTCTGAGCCAGGATGCCTCTTGGACTTTATATTGTCCCGGCCTCCAGCAACCACCCCTTCCGTTGCCATCGTATTCGCAGAGACGTACAAGGCGATCCAGTCGACCCACCTCACTGGCTAGGCGCAGCACGGCTCCATCCTGGCCTGCGTCCTTTTTGAAAATATCTCGCACAACCATATGGTATTTAACAAGCGTTTCGACGTCGCCGATGAGCTGTTTCGGTGCATGCATATTTTCTAGAAAGCTCCTTGCCAAAGATGTTCCCGCGGCATCATGGCCGTAGTGATGAATTCCCCGTTTATCCGATGTTGTCGTTTGCGGTTTCCCAAAATCGTGGCACAGCGCTGCAAAGCCAACAACCAAATCATCTTCATAGATTCCGGTCCTGTCCGCGGCATACAGATCCAGCGTCAAACAAGTGTGTTCAAACACGCTGCCTTCCGGATGTCGATAGGGATCCTGTTCGCAATATATCAGGGCGTCAATTTCCGGAAAAAATTGTGTCCAACCGCAATTTTTCAAAAAATGCAAGCCCATGGACGGTTTTACGCCTAGCAGTACGAGCTTCCTCCATTCACAGAATATGCGTTCCGGAGACAATTCCTTTGGAGTTAACGCATTTGCCAGTTGAACGACACTTTCCGAAGAGGTCATGGAAAAACGCGCAGCAAACTGCATTCCCCGCAGAACCCGCAGAGGATCTTCGCTAAATTTATCGCTTACATTGCGCAGTATTTTCTTGGACAGATCAGCTACACCACCGCAGGGATCACAGATTCTATTGTTGGAAACATCGAAATATACGGCGTTAATGGTAAAGTCTCGCCGATTTGCGGCTTCCATTAGGCTGCATTCTCTCAGCTGTTGCACCTGAAAATCTGTATGCTTTGGACCAATTTTCGTTTCCGCCCTTGGTACTGATATGTCAATGCTAGATTCGGAAATTTTTATCACACAAAATGACGCACCATTACACAGCCTACATTTTTGCACAGTAAATTTAAAGTGAGGCTTCAGTATCTCTTGGATATGGCCAAATGTCAGGCCGAATACTTCAATGTCAAAATCTGCAACGGTTATGTTCAGTAGGGCATCGCGGACGCAGCCACCCACAAGATACGGCTGTCCTCCGCACCCAGCCAAAAGTTCGCAAATTCGCTTTACTGCAAGCAATAGCCCCGGCTCGGCCAAAGTCGAATATTTTGACACATGCAGTTCAGTGTTCACAGTGTCAAATAGTGTGGACTATCCAGCAAAATGGGAAGTACATTTTTTATAATTCTGTGGCTTACGGCGCTGTCGCTCCGGAT
>JAIRMI010000071.1 GCA_031258795.1 Puniceicoccales bacterium
ACCTAACTAGCTTTTCCGGATCTAACTTCCTGTATTTCCTGTTCAGCGGTACACGCTCTAGATTCCCCGTTTCCCTCAACTTCTTCTTCCATGCAAATATCGCACGCTCACTTACTCCAAATGCCTCACTCGTTTCCTTTACACTGTGCGTGCTTTCCTATTTTAACACCTTCTTTCTCAAATCCGTTGTGCAGTATACCATACATTCTCTAGGTATAATCTTTATGCGCTTTTCTCAAGTAATTTGACTATAACCTCAAAGGAAAACTCTCCCATGTCCTCCACCTCTTCCCTTCTCTCCCCGATGCCATTCAATATGCTTTTCTGAAGTGGGATGACTATAAATTGAGAAGGAAATTATATGAAAAAACTTACGTTTGTAAATGCTAAATTTTAACAAAAAAAGCTACAAAGATCAGGAGCCCTTGCAGCAAAAAGCCTAGGAATGATACTTTAACGCATGCGCATCACTTTTAGCGCACTGAAAACTTTCATTTCAACTCGATGATAGGGTTACTGAGACTTCCTATCTAAAAACTTGTTCTCTGGGCGACTCATAAACTTTTTTTAATCATTCTGAGAGGACGGCTTGGGCAGCTGCAAGCCTGGCGACGGGAACGCGATTTGGCGAACAACTAACGTAGGTCAGTCCATATTGGTGACATAATTTTATGGAATCTGGGTCGCCGCCGTGTTCCCCACAGATGCCAAGCTTAATGTCTGGCCGCGTCGACCTGCCACGTTCACAGGCCATCTTTATCAAGCCGCCAACGCCAACGGGATCTATGGATGCGAAGGGATTTGTTTTCAAAATTTCCAAGTCGAAGTACTTCGGCAGGAATCCATTGACATCATCCCGACTCATACCCAGGCATGTTTGGGTTAAGTCGTTGGTGCCGAAGCTGAAAAATTGGGCATCCTTGGCAATTTCCTCGGCACAGAAACAAGCGCGGGGAATTTCCATCATCGTTCCCACTTTGTATTTTATTTGCATGCCCGTTTCCGATATAATTTCTTTGGCCACGCCGTGTATTATGTCGGTCTGATTTTTCATTTCCACGGGGAATGCCGTCAAGGGGACCATGATTTCCAGGTCGACCTTGGTTCCCACTCTGGTGACATCGGTTGCTGCTTTAAAAATGGCCCGAGCTTGCATGCGCGTGATCTCGGGATAGCTGATTCCCAAGCGGCAACCGCGGTGCCCAAGCATGGGGTTTGCTTCTTTCAGCGAGGCGACGCGCAGCTTCATTTTTTCCTGGTCCACGTGGAGCTTTTGTGAGAGCAGCTCTATTGCCGTGGCATCGTGGGGCAGAAATTCGTGTAGAGGTGGGTCCAGTAAGCGTACGGTCACGGGAAAGCCTCGCATTTCCTTGAATATGCCCTCAAAGTCGCCCCGTTGCAGCGGTTCAAGCTTTGCTAGTGCCGTTTCCCGCTCCGCTGTGCTGTCGGCCAGGATCATCTCCCTCATGTAGTCGATGCGATCATCTTCAAAAAACATATGCTCCGTGCGGCATAGGCCGATGCCTTCGGCTCCCAACTGCATAGCCACCCTAGCTTGCTTCGGACTGTCCGCATTTGCTCTAATTCCGAGTCGGCGATACCCATCCGCCCACTCCATTACGGTGTTAAATAACCTATAAGTATAACTTTTTTCCGGAATGAGACTTCCCTGTAGCACCTGATTGACTTCCGAAGGGGCGGTTTCAAGTTTCCCCATGAAAACTTCCCCCGTGGTTCCATCTATGGATATGGGATCGCCCTCATTTATAACCGTATCGTCGACGAAAATCTTTTTCAGGGAGTAGTCTATGCCCAACTTGCCGGCGCCGCATACGCACACTTTACCCATTTGCCGTGCAACTAGCGCGGCGTGGGAACTCACCCCGCCTCTGCTTGTTAAAATTCCCTCCGCGGCGAGCATTCCTCGAATATCTTCGGGAGAGGTTTCTATCCTGCAGAGAATGACATTTTCACCTTTGCCGTACATCTCTTCTGCTTTCTTTGCTGAAAAATAGACATTCCCCGAGGCCGCACCCGGTCCGGCGGGAAGGCCGGAAGCGATGCTGCGCATCTGTCCCTTACTCTTGGTGTCAAAGATTGGGACAAGTAGGGTTGATATGGAGTCAGCGGGTATGCGTTGTATGGCAGCTTTTTTGTCGATTAGGCCCTCTTCCACCATTTCCACAGCGATCCTGACAGCGGCTAAACCCGTTCTTTTCCCATTCCTCGTTTGGAGCATATAAAGTTTATCATTTTCGATGGTGAACTCAAAGTCCTGCATATCGTGGAAGTGGGACTCCAGGGTTTTGCATACGTTTACGAGCTGATCATATACAACTGGCATATCCTTTTTCAGATCTGCAATGGGATTTGGCGTGCGGATCCCCGCCACAACATCTTCACCCTGAGCATTGATCAAGTACTCGCCGTAAAATTCCTTTCTACCAGTGGCTGGATTGCGTGTAAATGCGACACCTGTAGCACAATTATTACCCATGTTGCCAAAAACCATGCACTGCACGTTGACTGCGGTGCCGTATTCACTCGGTATGCGATATTTTCTCCTATACACTATGGCCCGCTCATTGTTCCAGGATTCGAAAACCGCGCATACTGCTCCATGTAGCTGTTCGAAGACGTCCTGTGGAAATTCCTTGCCGGTATGCTCTACTATGATTTTCTTATAGGACGCAATTAGTTCTTTGAGATTATCCGCCGATAATTCGGTATCTACCTTGGCCTGAGCCTTTTCCTTTGCTGCGTCGAGCGCTTCCTCGAATGGATCTTTCGAATTCTCATCCTTCGCCCTAACGCCGAGGACAACGTCGCTATACATCTGAATAAATCTTCGATAACAATCGTGGGCAAAGCGCTCGTTGCCACTTTTTTTGGCTTGTCCCAATACCGTTTCGTCGTTGAGCCCCAAATTCAAAATTGTGTCCATCATGCCGGGCATGGATTCCCGAGCTCCGGAACGAACTGAAAAGAGAAGGGGGTTGTCCCTATCTCCAAATACTTTTCCTTGCTGCGATTCCAAATTTTTCACTGCAGCCTTGGTATCTCCCCATATGTCCTGGGAAAGGGCATTCCCGTCCTTATAATATCTGTTGCAAATTTCCGTTGTTATGGTGAAGCCGGGAGGGACGGGTAAGCCTATCCTTGCCATTTCCGCTAAATTTGCACCTTTCCCTCCGAGCAATGCTTTCATTGAAGCTTCTCCATCGGTATGCCTACCGAACTCGTATATATCCTTTGAAATTTCCATAGTATGCTGCCAAAATCAGGAAAAATTTTTGGTTGTCAAATTATTATATGGATTAACGTTGACATTTGATATGATTCAATTTTCCTTACATCAGTTTCGTTTAGAAGATCATTCCCCGTATGCCTGAAGCTTCCTTGGGTAGGGGTGTTTGATAGGTATATGATAGTAAAATGTATAGGTGGTTTTTTGTTGGCCACAATTGTGGGTTTTTTTGTATCTCCAGCTATTTTTACCCTCCTCAGAAAAAAAAAGTTTAATCAAATTGAAAGGGGGCGTGAAATTATCCGCAACTTAGCTGATTTGCACCGGGATAAAAATGGTACGCCAACGATGGGAGGAGTGGCGATATTTTTATCGGCGATGATTCCAACCATATTTCTAGTAAAATTTAATTTATACGCAATCCTTGCTTTGTTTGTCTGTGTGGCGTTGGGATTGTCGGGGTTCATGGATGACTTTCTCAAGCTTTCTAAAAAAAATGTTAAAGGAATTTCGGGAAGAAAAAAATTAGCCATACAATTGGCAGTGTCTGCCGTTGTTTTCGTTGTTTTATGCCGATTCCACGGAAGAGATATCGTTAAAATGCTGCCCTTTTTCAGTTGGTGCCCTGAGTGGGTTTTTATTTTGATTGCATTTTCCTTTGTTTTTTTCGTCCTGGCTGGAACGAGTAATACGGTCAATTTGGCAGACGGGTTAGACGGTCTAGCTTCGGTCTGTGTTATTCCCAATTTTATTTTTTTCGCTGTGGTAGCTTGCATCTCCGGTTCGGGAAGACTATCCTCCCTTTGCGGCTTTGTTTATTTGCCTGGAGCAGGGGAGTTAGCCGTCATACTATCTTGCTTTTGCGGAGCACTATTAGTGTTTTTGTGGTATAATGCGCATCCGGCGAGCATTATGATGGGTGATACCGGCTCGTTGATGTTGGGTGGACTGTTGGCGGCCAG
>JAIRMI010000077.1 GCA_031258795.1 Puniceicoccales bacterium
GAGGCTCTGTCGCTACTCCGTAGTACTTCG
Organism: Puniceicoccales bacterium; assembly: GCA_031258795.1. Classification (GTDB taxonomy): domain Bacteria; phylum Verrucomicrobiota; class Verrucomicrobiia; order Opitutales; family JAIRKQ01; genus JAIDVZ01. The sequence goes on from JAIRMI010000077.1 coordinate 31, forward strand.
AGGGCTTGGGGAATCATGTCGTCTTCCCAGTCCTCGGATTCAAAATCTTCGTCTCCGTCGAAACTTTCTATTTGCTCGTGTACGTCCATCATGTACTTTGGTGGACCATTTTTCTCTTTCAAAAATTGGACGATATTGTTGATTTCGTCGTCGGAAACAAGGGCTCCCTGGGCACGCAATAAACCACTCGCTCCCGGGGGTTGGAACAGCATGTCTCCACGGCCGAGTAGGGATTCCGCCCCACCAATGTCTAAAATTGTTCTACTATCAACCTTTGAAGCTACCTTGAATGCTATTCTACTCGGTAAATTTGCTTTAATTATGCCCGTTATGACATTCACCGATGGTCGCTGTGTTGCCAGGATTAGGTGTATGCCCGCTGCACGGGCGAGCTGGGCGAGCCGGGCTACGGAAGTTTCAATGTCCGCTGGAGCTACCAACATTAAGTCGGCAAGCTCGTCGATGATGCACACAATATAAGACATTTTCGTTTTGGGGACGTCAACATTGCCACTGCGAATTTCTGCCATATTGTTGATTGCAGAACGTTCCTCGGGGGATAGGGAAAGTTCCAATTCTTTGGCTTTTTCCTGTTCCGCTGCATCGCGCAAAATTTTAGCATTGAACCCGGCTATGTTGCGCACGCCGATTTTGGCGAAAATTTTGTACCGCCGCTCCATTTCGGAAATTAACCACTTCAGCGCATTTGGCACCTTTTTTGGATCGGTTACCACAGGGATCAGCATGTGTGGAAGGTCGTTGAACACTTGCATTTCGACGATCTTTGGATCCACCATGATGAAGCGCAAGTCTTCCGGCGAAGCGTGGTAAACAAGGGATGCGATTATGGCATTTATGCACACAGTTTTGCCAGAGCCCGTTGATCCAGCGATCAATAGGTGCGGCATCTTGGCAAGATCATTTATCATGGGGTCGCCAGTTGTACCACGCCCGAGAACGATGGGGATATCCGCCTTCATATTGGCCCAATCTTGGGACTCTAAAATTTCACGCAGACACACCATCTGCGGCGCTTTGTTTGGCAATTCCACACCAACGCAACCTTTCCCTGGTACGGGGGCCAATATGCGCACCGATTGTGCCCGAAGGTTGAGGGCGATATTTTTATCCAGGTTGAGAATCTTTTCAACTCGTACGCCAGGGGCGGGAGTTATTTCGTACCTGGTTATCACTGGACCGGTATAAACCTCGCCGGGATGTACTTCAATGCCAAATTGCGCCAGAGTTTGGACAAGCTGAGCTGAGATTGCACCATGGTCATCGCCATTTCTATTTGTGCGCGAAGACTGTTGTAAAAGACCAATGGTCGGAAAAATGTAGTCTCCAGATTTTTTTTCACTGTGCAATTCCCTAGTTGGTGGGGAAGAGCGCATGTTTTTTTCAAGCTTTTTGTCAATTTTACCCGAAGATTGACGGTCATTGGTTAGGTGATTTTTTACTGCCTTTTTTTTAAGGGCTCTAAAGATCGAGGCAAACAGCCATGATATTAGCTTGAATAGAATCTTTATTATCTTCCACAGCAGAAGAAACAAACGCTTTATATTTTTTAAAATTATTGCTCTAAAATAACCGTATTTTTCAACCTCATGCTCTAGCGCCACGTTGAACGATAGGCTTTTGGCCAAGGAATATACCAGGCTTAATATCAGGGCCGTTGATAAAATTATGATGCCACCAATTTCTCCAAAAATTGGCTCCATGAGGTAATAAAAAACATAGGTGCCAACGATGCCTCCCAACCCTCCGGAATATTTGTTCTGCGAAAATTTAAGAAATCCCTCGGCGCTTATCATATGCTGATGAATGAACTCGCATATTCCCGCCGTACTCAGGATGGCCAAAATCATGGCAAAAATTCGCCTTTTATTCAAATTTCGCAAGTTTGGGAACAGCAAAACGTAACCAGCGAATATCAGGGTGAGAGGAATTAACCAATAAGCTAACCCCAAATAGCGTATGCTATAGAAAGTGGCATAGGCACCGAACCTTCCGATTAAATTTTCGTGGCTGCTACCGTCATTTAGCCCAGTGCTTATCAGTTTTGTTTGCTGCGGCTGAAAATCAAGGAAGGCGACGAGAAAGAGAGCACCAAGCATGAGGCATAAAAAGGCAGGAAAAATCTTTCTGATTTTTTTTTCTGATTTCACCTGTGTGCTTTTGTCAAGTACGCCCATGGGACTGATTTATTCTGGGTCTACCGTTTCTATCTTGGTTTTCAATCTATGAATATCCTGCTCATTGCCAGTTAGGAGAAGGATGTCATTTTGCTGCAATTCCGTTTCTGCATTAATGTCCACAATTTTTTCTGCATTGCGCTGTATTCCTACCACACTTACGCCGTAGGTCCTACGCAGCTTTGCTTCCCCGAGGGCCTTGCCCACAAAATCTTCGTGATTTCCTATGCAAACTTGGGCCAAGTTGAATTCGGTCTTTTTTGAATTTTTTTGCGCCGATTCCGCTTCCAATATATCTTTGGCCAGGTTTATTTGGGATTGTTCTCCGAGCAAAATCATACGATCACCGGGGAAAAGCATGGTTTCCGGTTGAGGGTTGTAGTCCGTATAGCCACAGCGTGTGATAGCGATTATGGTTGCTCCTGCGCGTGGTCGCAACGCAGTATCTGCTATGCGCGAACCGACGACATCATAACCTGGCCGCAAGATAATCTCGTTAATAACCACAGGCCAGGGATACTTTTCCGTGGTTTGCCTTAGAACTAGTGACCTTTGCTTTTGCTCGCGCGTTTCCACTTTGTAATTAAAGTTTGCGATGAAAGCGTGCTCAAGCTTGTTATTGAAAATTAAAAGTTTTCGCCATAGAAGAATTCCAATTGCAAGAATAGCTAGACCAAATGTTAGTATCGAGGTTCCGTTTGGTAAATACTTGGCTGCAATACCGAGAAATGCCCCACTGAAAAAAAACAGTACAACTAGACTCGTAATATACCTAAAGATTCCAAAGGCTCGGGATTGAACTTTTTCATTTCTAATGTGGTTGCTGGTAAGATTTCCCAATATGCCAAACAGGATATCATTAAGGTTTTTTGTTAACCCGATCAAGAAAGGCAGACACAGTAAAAATGCACAGCCCCATATCGCACTTTGAATTATGTTAAGTTGAAATATGTGGTTAAATTTCCCGGTATGGGTAAATTTTGCCAAGGTTGACACTGAAACCAACGTGCCACTTAGAAGAAAAAACCAAAGAATGCCTTTTAAGACTGGCTTGGTTACTATGGCGATCAAATCACTTTTAGACAGGCGATTGTCAGCCGAACTCAGGATATTGTGATAAAATACGCCGATCTCTTTTAGAAAGTCTGGGCAATGTGCTTCTAGAAATCTAAAAATTTGCGTTGCCCGTCTATTTAGCATCGATGAAAGCAATATGGTTCCAATTGCCACACCGGATGTAACGGAGACAAAGTCCCGATCCACAACGCCGAGACTATTTCCAAGGGCTGCTATTATGAAACTAAATTCTCCGATTTGAGCTTGGCAAAACGCTGCTCTAAATGCAGTTTCAGCTCTCTGTCCACTTAAAAATAATCCAGCCGAACCAAAAAATGTCTGCCCGACAATCGTTAGAATCGATAACACAATCACAAGAAATCCATGGCTTAATACGCTGCTCAGATTAGTCATGATGCCGATGGAGGCAAAAAATACGGCGCCAAAAATGTTTCTCAGGGGGGCCGTTAAGGTTTCAACATCATCGGCGATACTGGTTTGAGACAATATGGAACCTACTAAGAATGATCCAAGAGCCACGGAAAGCTCAAAGCGTTGGGCCAAAACACAAACGGCGAGCATAGTGCCAACTATCACCACGATCAAAATTTCCGATGATTCCGAGCCAAACAGTGCCTTTACAAACCACGGAGCTACGAATTTTCCTACACAAAACACCATGACAACAAACACGCCAAGCAGAAAAGTTTTGTCCCACGCCGTATCCCAGGCAAAATGACCGGTGAGTGCTATACCTGAGAGAATAACGATCATCAAGATGGCCAACATATCTTCCATGATCAATCGTCCAATGGCGCATTGGGCGAAATCTGTGCGCAATGCGTTCTGTTCCTTCAAAATTGGGATCGTTATCATCGTTGATCCCATCGATAGTAGCGCTCCGAGGAAAAGTCCGTTTAGTCCGGACCAGTGGAACATTGGAGCGACCATTATGCCTATGAGAACCATTCCAACCGTTTGCAATATGAGGGCGGTGAACGATGGAACAAAAAGTTTCTTTAGCTTTAAAAGATCAAACTCCAACCCGATAAAGAACATCAGAAAAATTACACCCAGTTCGCTCAGATGGTTGATAATATCCGTGTCGTATACGGATGGCATCAAATGAAAATTTGGCCCAACCAAAAACCCGGCAACTATGTACCCCAGAAGCAAAGGAAGCTTTAAATAGTGAAATATAATAGCAAATATGCCGCACGCAAACAGCACAACAGCAAGATCCCTAAGCAAATGAAATTCCATTTTTACCCAAAAAAAGATTTATTCTCTAAGCATTAAAATTTTTTATGCAGCTATACTGCCCTAATTTAGGACCTATGTCAAATTATTTTTAGGAAAATATCAAAAATAAACTTGACATTGCGGGTTTTATTAAGAGGACCCATAGAAGTTGTCGAAAGCACCAAGACAAAGTTTAGAAAACTCAATTAAAGGGGAATATCATGGACAGTAATAACGGAAGCAATGCTGCGAATGGGGCAAGAAAATCATCGCCGAATGAAGAGCTTTTAAGGCTTATTCGTGATAAAGTAAGAAAATTTGTTTAGAATTTTGGTGCACACTGTGCACCAAATTAACCCGCTTCTCCCCAAAGTTAAGCAGGCGGCGTGTTTGAGTGTTTTTATACCTTTGTTACACCAAACACGCCGCTCTTTTATGCCTATTTATATGAAACTCAA
>JAIRMI010000076.1 GCA_031258795.1 Puniceicoccales bacterium
AGAGCAGGACGAGAAAGAAGGTGCGGACTATGAGAGGGCAGTGTCCTTGTACAAAAATCCTCCACCTCTTTCCCTCTCTCTCCGATGCTATTCATTATGCCTTTCTGGAGTAAGATGACTATATGTAAAAATTCCCTGCTGCGTATTTTTAAAATGGAAAATTTCAAAATTTATTCGCCTCAATTCTGGCCATTTACCAGCTTAGATACTTCACTCCGTCGTCACTATCCAAGCTGTCTTGGGCAAATTTTTTGAGTGAAAAATGAGTAATTTTAACAAAAATTTGAAACCAATAGGAATATTCAATGTAAAATTTTTCAGAAAACCTCACTCAATCCTTGCTTGCTTCAGAAATTTTTTAAAGAAATTCTGCCGGTTAGGCGATTATCTGATAGTTTCCCTGCCAGCTTATCAGGGCTTATTTTTACTGGCTTATAAAAATTAAAATCCCTAATTTGCTTTGGCTTGTCATTTTCTTAGAGAGTGGCAATGTTTCAATTCCTCTTCAAAGGCAGGGGTTTCCTGGAAAATAATTTCGCGTAAACCGACTAAGCCGATCAAGTTTGGGGTTGCCATGAGGCTTGTGGCAATGTCGACAACGGTGAATGTCAGATTTATTTTGTAAAATGGCCCGATGACAACGAAAACGAGAAACAGTATCTTGTAAGCCAATATTGCTCGAGTTCCTAGCAGGTATTGCACACATTTTCTCCATAATAATTCCAGCCGAGAATCGTTGTGAAAGCGAAAAAAATGATGCCTAAATTTACGATATATTCTCCCAAGGCAGGACACCAACCCAATACTGAATGCTTTTGAAGTAAGCAGTATTCCATCCGTTGCTTGAATAAAAATACCGGTCTCCATTTGGGTTACAAGTAGGACCAGGGCAGTCATGGTACAAACGACGATGGAGAGGAAAGCACCTATCATGGCTACCAGTCCCTGCTGGGCGAGTGAATTGGTCTTTGCTGCTGTGGAAGCGATGGCTGAACTTCCCAGGCCGGATTCATGGGCGAAAATTCCCCGACTTATTCCCTTCTGCAAGACCATCATGACACTAACTCCGGCACCACCACCGAGAATGGCCCTGGGCGAAAAAGATCCTATGAAAATTGAAGCAAAGGCCTGTGGAATCGCGGGAGCCTTAAAAATCAAAACCAAGATGGCTGCCAAAATGTAAAATATAGTCATAAAAGGGACAATTTTTTCCGAAACACTGGCAATGCGGCGAATCCCTCCAATGGTAATGATTGCAACTAAAACTCCCATTATCACCGCCGTTGCAATGGTTGGTATTCCAAGTGATTGGGCGGCTGCGGCGATGGAATTTGGTTGAGTCCAAGTGCCAACGGAAACGACTGCAGTCAGGGTCCCAAAGAATGCAAAAAATCGTGCAATCTATTTACTTTTCAAACCTAGCTCAATGTAGTACATGGGCCCGCCGCATATTTTTCTATCGTCTCCAATTTGGCGATAGCGAATGGCCAAAAGTCCCTCCGCATATTTGACTGCCATGCCGAAAAACGTAGCTCCCACATCCAAAACAAGGCCCCTGGCTCTCCCGCAGAAATAGCAAGAGCTACCCCAATGATATTTCCCACTCCAAGGGTTGACGATAGGGCTGTGCAAATTGATCCAAAAAGAGAAATGTCGCCCGATGCGGAATCATCGGAAGGACGTAGAAGGTATTTTCCTGCAAGCTTCAAATGTGTTACCTGCAAAAATTTCAATTTCCACGAAAAATATATGCTTGTGCCGATAAGCAGCAGTATCAGAGGGGCTCCCCAAACAAGATTGCTTACGCTTCTTAAGAAAGACTCTATCATAATTCTCTTTACTAAAAGAGAAAATATTCCTCCATGTAAAGAAGTAAACGAAGTGAAATTTAGTAGAATAAAAAATAGGCCTATCGCGTCGAAAGAACGAAGATAATTAGTTTAATTTAATAAGATTTGGCTGCATAATTAAGAAAAGTTGCACCCCCATCCAGTTCCTTTAATAATTCCAGCACGTCCTAGATTCATTATAGCAGCATCTAAGAGTTTATCCAAAATTTCATTGTCACGTCAAATTTAAGTAAAGCTAAAAAATATGACCCTCAAATTTTATAGCAATTCACTAAATACTCGCTGTTTAGGGAATTTTTCCAATGTTTAGAATTCCATTACGTTCGTAGCTAATATGTTGTGGAGTAAGTCCATTAAAGTACCTGTGTTACATGCAAAGCAGCAAGCGAAAGAAATTTTTGCGAAAAATATTTGACAAAGCATGATGCGCATTTAGGGTGGTTTAGTAAATGCCCATGAAAACGACTTTAGTTGCAGTGGAAGAAGCCTGTGATAAACGATGGTACATCGTAGATGCCCAGGGGAAAATTTTGGGGCGCCTGGCTGTTAAAATTGCCAGTGCTTTGCGCGGCCGCAACAAGCCGACCTACGCTCCCCACATGGATATGGGGGGTTTTGTCGTAGTTATAAATGCAGACAAGGTGGTTTTGAGTGGAAAGAAGGAATTCAATAAGGAGTACATGTTTTTTTCCGGATATCAAAGTGGGGATAGCCGCATTAGTGTTGAGGATATGCGAACCAAAAAGCCGGAGTTTATAATTGAGCATGCCGTCCGTGGCATGCTGCCGAAAAATAGGCTTGCAAGTGCTTTGATGCGTAAGTTAAAGGTGTATGCCGGTTCCGAACATCCTCATGGAGCACAAAATCCCGTTGCGTTGGCAGAGTAAAGGTTTTCAAGATGGCAAAGGATAGCAAAAGTGAATTTTATGGTACGGGGCGGCGCAAGTGTGCCATTGCTCGTGTGCGCCTGAGTGAGGGCAGTGGAAATGTCGTAATAAACGGGAAGGATATGGTCGATTTTTGCTCCCTTGAACACGCGGAACGCATGATTCTATCTCCGCTAGTTACTGCCAATGTGAAGATAGCTGTGGATGTTCGGGCGGATGTTATGGGTGGCGGTGTTGTGGGTCAGGCGGGTGCCATTTCTCTTGGTATTGCCCGGGCCCTCGAAAAAATGAATCCCGATTTGCGACTTTCACTGAAGAAAGCGGGCTTGCTAAGGCGCGATAGCCGGGTACATGAGCGCAAAAAATCTGGCCAGCGCGGTGCTCGCAGGAGATTCCAATTCTCCAAGCGCTAGTGTCAGGCCTCATAAAGTCAAATAAAAGAGGAAATAGCAGGCAATGCAAATGGAGGAAAAGAAAACGTATGTACCCGTAACTGTTGACAAAAAACAAACAATGCCTTAGGTTTCACCAGAAAGCATACGTTAAAGGAAAGCAAGAGCCAAATTGGTGCTCAAATAAATTCATCAATGGAACGCTGATCGCGTCAGCAATCGCTGATAAAAAATAAACGCCGCTGTAGATTTCATCGGTGTGTTCCTGGCCGAAAATTTTTGACCATGCAGCAACCAGAAACACTATGCGGACCCCAAGTTGCCCATTGAAGTATTTTCCAATCCTTTTGTTAGGCCTTGCGAAAATACTATGGTCAAACTACTTGACAAAAGCGTATAAAGATTATACCTAGAGAATGTATGGCATGTTATACAACGGACTTGAAAAAGAGGGTATTAAAATAGGAAAGCACGCACAGAGTAAAGGAAACGAGCGAGGTGTTTGAAGCGGGAGTTAGGATCATATTCAAATGGAAGAAGAAGTTGAGAGAAACGGGAAATTGGAGCGTGTACCGCTGAACAGGAAATACAGGAAGTTAGATCCGGAAAAGCTAGTGAAGTACGTGGAAGAGCACTCGGATGCCTATCAAAGGGAAATGGCCAGCGAGTTTAAAGTGAGCACGAGTTGCATTGGCAAAGCGCTGAGAAAGCTAAAGATCACAGTAAAAAAAAGACCAGGGCACATAAAGAGCGGGAGGCCATCGAAGCGGCTGGCTGTTCCTTGATTTTCTTGCCTCCCTACTCTTCGGAC
>JAIRMI010000081.1 GCA_031258795.1 Puniceicoccales bacterium
CCTATTTTCCGGACCTCAATCCCATCGAAAAATTCTAGGCTAACCTCAAACGGAAACTCTCCCACATCCTCCACCTCTTTCCCTCTCTCTCCGATGCTATTCAGTATGCTTTTCTAAAATGAGATGCCTCCCTACTCTCCAGATCTCAATCCCATCGAAAAATTCTGGGCGAACCTCAAACGGAACACTAGCCGACATCCTCCACCTCTTTCCCTCTCTCTCCGACGTCATTCAGTATGCTTTTTTGGAGTGAGATGCCTCCCTACTCTTCGGACCTCAATCCCATCGAAAAATTCTGGGCGAACCTCAAACGGAAACTCTCCCATATCCTCCACCTCTTTCCCTCTCTTTCCGACGCTATTCAGTATGCCTTTCTGAAGTAAAATGACTATAAAATACAAATGCTTCTCAGTTGTTTTGTGTCAGCATTCACTACGGCCACCAATAACTTACCTATAAAATTTTGATCCAATGAAGGGAGCCTACTATTGATAACTTTAGCAGAAAAAACTGAAGAAAAGGTGGTCAGTCGCTGAAAGGAAGAGTTTGAGAAAATGTGAAATTATCCATAATCAACGCAGTTGCGGACAAAACTTGGTCAACGAAAACGTCCTTCATCGGAAATCCTCCCTTTAGGGAGCACCCTTCGGGATAAATTATCATTCTCTTGCCGTTAAAAATTGGTCCCGTATGAATGGAATTCGTTGGCCCATATATGCACACAACTGGTCTTCCAAACATGTTTGCGACATGCATGCCTCCGGTATCTCCTGAAATTACTAGATCATCGCCCTGCATACTTCTGCTCAGCTCAGTTAATGTAGTCGCCCCGCATAGCTGCTTAACGCTGGATTTGCCTAGTCCTGACATGATCTTATCGGCTAATTTGGAATCCAGGGATGTTCCGTATAATTTTACCTGAATTCCTGGATAACTGTTTAAAAGCCGCTCAATCAAAACTCTCCAATGACTTACGGGCCACCGTTTCGATGGGTTGTTCGAAGAGCCGCAGATCATTCCTATGGAGTGCCTTGTTAAATGCTCCGGTTCCAATTCCAGGCATACCTTGTAGGGGGTATAGTTAATATTACTTTTAAGTCCATAAGCCCTAAGAAAGGTAGCCAATATCTTCGTTTGGTGAACGCTGGATTGATCAAAATTGGGACCAAAGTTGAAAACATCAGTTAGCAATGGCCGGGAATGATCGCTGGCCATGCCAAGCCTAACTGGCGCATTGATGATATATGCCTCCACATCTCCGCGTAGAGAATTCGTGAGGACTATGTGAACATCCGGATATAGCTTTCTATAATGAAAAAATTTGAAAAAATACCCCGCTCCCTTTTCCGGCAGTGAAATAAAATGTTCGGCGAGATTCAATTGGCTTAGCATCTCCATGAATCGCGGCTGGCAAAGTAATGTCAACTCCACGTCCGGTCGAGAATTCTTTAAGGCACGCAGTACGGGAATGGCCATAACGATGTCGCCCAGCCAATTCGGTATTCGAACAAAAACTTTAAATTTCTTCGGAAATGTTTTATATCCCACCAGTTGCCTGGTTTCGCGCAACCAGTTCCTTGTCCTATCTAGAGACAGGATCCGGGGCTTGGCGAAGGTAATTTTCCAGTGATTGTGAGGCCACAACCAATCGGCACAAGCGCTTTCGCTCGCACATAGTTTGCCCTCTAGCCACTTATTAGCCGCTATAGTCAACTCCGCGGGATTATCGCATGACTGGCAAAGTTTTTCAATTTTCAGCTCCGCTTTCCAAGTGCTAATTCTGTTGGGATACAGGCAGTAAACGGGAACCTTATACTTGGCCGCGAGTATCCCCGGAAACTTTGTAGCTTGGGTGCAACGATCAAAAAATGTTGTTGTATAGCCACTGCAACCAGCATTTTGGTCAAAAAGGACCGCTACTATGCCGTTTTCCCGTAATAGTTTCATAGCGTCAATGGAGCCGGACCTCCGGGAAAACAACTTTATTCCAAACCTTGCCCGTGATCCTCTGATGAATTTTTCAAGGGATCTATTGTTAAATGGCCGGTAAATTACGCCCATTTGCGGGCACTTCACTCCACTGATTTTCGGTATCATCGTAGCCGACTCCATCAGGGATACGTGGGGAATGAGAACCAATGCACCACGTTTGCTCTGTCTTATGTTATCTATGGTGCGAATGAGGGACGGTGACGCTATGAAATTAGCAGCAATGCGCTCCTCAGTCAAGTACTTGGAGGAAATAGCCAACATACCCAGTTCTATCATCCTGTAGAAACTTTCCCTGGCTACCCTTGAACGCCATTTTTCGTCCTTGTCCGGGAATGCGTGGTATAGGTTTGACAGCGTTATGCGTCTCCTCCTTGGCATGGTCCAAAACGCCACCATCCCAATTGCTACACTAATTCCTCTTACTATGTTATTTGGCAGCCGCGATGTGATAAAACCAAGGCATTTTAACAACAACAACACATTATCTCCGCTTGCTCAAAATTTGACAATTGACCATCCCTATGACAAAGGTAGAAACAATGCAAGTTTTTTATGCACATTTTGGTTATAAAACCGTCTAGTTTGGGAGACGTTGTGCACGGCTTACAGGTTGTGGCAATTATGAAAAAACACATCAAAAACTTGCGCATTGATTGGGTTATTAGAGACTGTTTTGCCGACGTTGTTACATCATCGAGACTTGTAGATCGGATACTTTTGTTTCGCCGTCGCGCTGGTATTTTGGCATTTTTTAAACTACTGAAAGCAATAAGGGAACGGTCCTATGATGCCGTTTTGGATATGCAGGGTCTGGCGCGTTCCGGATTTATGACCTTCGCTGCAAGGTCCCTCAGGAAAATTGGTCGCTGCAATTCTCGGGAAATGTCCCGCATTTTCTACAATGAAAAAATTGTCCAATCTGATTCTCCACACGCCATCGATATTTTATTGCAATTTTTGCCAAAATTCGGCCTAAATCCGCAGTTTGAACATGCGCTAAATTTTTACACCGATGAAAATTTTCATAGACCTGACGGCCCTTATGTTCTCTTATTTCCTGAAAGTAGGAGAGCAGAAAAACAGTGGCCATTTTTTTACAAATTAGCGGAAAATCTGGCCGACGCCTACCCGCAGTTACAAATTGTACTTGCAGGACAAAATTCCGTAAACTGGAGTTTATCCAAAAAAAACATCGTGAATTTATTGGGAAAAACGAGGTTGGCTGATATTTTAGGTTTGGTCAAGCATTGCGAGTTAGTCGTTGCAAACGATAGTGCTCCCATACACATCGGTGCAGCTCTACGAAAGAAGATCGTTGCCCTGTTTGGCCCTACGGATTTCCAAAAATATGGCCCCTATCCGGTGCAATATGGTCGACATATCATCTTGGCCAAGCGCGACTTGAAAGATTTACCCGTGGCCGACGTTTCCAACGCATGCGCCCTTCAAATAGATAATTTCTTGCACAGGTGTTAAATTTTATTAAGCCCTATGGGCATCGTATGAAATTAGGTTTAAATTGGCTCAAACGCTACGTCGACGTGGACGTTGATGCCGCTGCCCTATCCGATATTTTCACTTCCCTAGGTTTTGAGGTTGAAAGAATTGAGCACATAGGCCTGCAACGGCAAAGTACCTTGGTCGTAGGAGAAGTTCAGGAAATCAATCGACATCCAAATGCCGATAAATTGGCTTTGTGCCGAGTTTGTGTTGGTCGAAATGATGTGCGGCAGATCGTTTGTGGAGCAAAAAATTTTAAAGTGTCAGACCATGTTCCCGTAGCTTTACCAGGAACCATTTTGCCCGGTGGTGTGAGGATAGAAAGCAGCACTTTGCGGGGTGTAAAATCCGATGGAATGATGTGCAGCGGCCGGGAATTAGGTATTGGTAACGATCATTCAGGCCTACTAATTTTGGACAGCACATCTCCAATCGGCGCCAACATACACGATGCTTTGAATATTGAAAGCGACGTAGTTTTCGATCTGGGAGTGACGCCGAATCGCGGAGATTGCCTGAGCTACATAGGCATGGCTCGGGAATTGGCAAGCAAGTTGGGTAAAAATTTGAAGCTTCCCTCCTTTAAGATTCCTGAAATTTTCCATGGAGCCGAGTGCATCGCTGCTATTAATGTGGAGTCAGAGGATTGTTCCTGCTATCATGCATTTTGCATTAGAGGGGTAAAAATCGGCCCAAGCCCGGACTGGCTGGTGAATGACCTGAAAGCTTCGGGGGTGAAATCTATCAATAATGTGGTGGATATTTGTAACTGGGTAATGCTTGAGATTGGAAACCCTATGCACGCCTTTGACCTAAAGAAAATAGCGGACCGGCAACTAAATATCCGCCGAGCCAGGGACGGAGAATCACTCCTTGGGCTCGACGGTAAAATACATGAAATGAACCAGGATGTTACCGTGATTACGGACGGAAACCGGCCGCTGGTCATTGCTGGTATCATGGGCAGCATTGATGCGAAAATAGATGATTCCACCACGGACATTTTGCTGGAAAGTGCCTGCTTTGAATCCGCTGCAATCATGCACTCATCCAGGGCATTGGGGATCTCCACGGACAGTTCCTATAGGTTTGCCCGTTCGGTGGACGCTTGTACCTGCGGAGAAGCGGGAAACAGGGCCGTCGCGTTGATACTTGAGCTGTGTGGCGGAGAATACGTGCAAAAGAACGTCGCCAAGTCATACAATCACGCCCCTCAAACGCTGAAGGTTGAACACGACTTCATAACTCGCCGGCTCGGGTTTGAAATCGACTGCGAACGCATCATACAAATACTTTCCACGCTTGGGTTTGGTGTAGAATTTAGCAGCGGCTTTTACAGCCTTACAGTGCCCTCACAGCGCCGCGATGTAACGCTGCCGATAGATATCGTCGAAGAATGCCTGCGGGTATACGGCACTGACAAGATTCCGGAAAGGCCGGTGAAACTGACAAGCGTTCATAGAGACGATGCTAGGCCTTACACATTTTGCACAAAGGCGCGACAACTGTTGGCAAACTATGGCTTTTTTGAATGCTACAACTACTCCTTGTCCGATGTCGCTTTGCTGGAAACCTTATGCGGCGAAGGCAGTTGCATAAAATTGCGCAATCCACTCCTGTCGGACCAAAATTGTTACCGCGAATCCCTGATTTCGGGCCTATTATCCACACTGCACTCCAACATTCAAAACGGAAACTTTGATGATCAGTTTTTTGAGATAGGTAAGATTGCTGTTAAAATTAGCGGTGAATTCAATGAATGTTTGGCTGTTTCCCTTATTGCACTCGAGGATAGCCTTGATCGTGCCATTGCTAGCGCCCGCCACGTGGACTTCTTTCGCATAAAGAAGCTTTGCTTCGATGTTTTAGCTAACATTTTAGACACGAAGCAAATCGATTTGCGCCCAATCTCAGAGAGCAAAATCTGGCAAGCGGAGTATAGCGCAGAATATTGCCAATTGTCCCGCTCGGGAATAGGTGTTAGGTGCGGCTTGCTGAATAAAAAGACATTGAAAAACTTTTTCGACCTCAAGGATAACATTTTCGCAGCAGAAATGATAATTGCCGATTCTGTCTTCGAAAGAAAGGTAGCAAAACATAACTACAAACCTTTCAGCCAATTTCCAAGGGTTTCGAAGGACATTTCAGTGGTCGTTGCTAAGGATGAGCAAGTTAATGACGTCCAGCGAGTATTGGAGAAATGCGTCAAAAAATCACTGGTATCGGACATGGAAATGGAATACGTTAAATTATTTGACATCTACTCCGGCGAACGTGTCGATTCCAGTAAAAAAGCCCTCGGCTTTGAAATTGGGTTCCGATCCAATGAAAGGACCCTTACGGACAGCGAGGTGCAACACCTGTTCGATTCTAGCCAACGGGAGCTCGAAAAATTTTACGAAATAAGGAAGATTTCATGATAGATGAGAATCGCCCAGATGTAGATATCAATATTGAGGATTTGATGACCCTTGCCCGCATTGACCTTAGTGAAGCGGAAAAGGTCAAGATTGCCCATAGTCTAAAAGAAATTTTGGACTACTTTAGGGAGCTATCTGAGGTAAATGTTGGCGGTGTCAAGGAATCTGCTCATGCATTCCCCCTGTATAATGTTTTGCGCAATGATAAAGCGGGCCCAAGATTTTCCGTTGAAAGTGCGCTTTTAAATGCCCCCGAACAGCGCGACAATCAATTTGTTGTGCCCAAGGTTGTTGAGTAGTAGGTTTTTGAAGTAGGTCTTTCCATGATTGAAGAGATATTTTTTAAATCCGCCCACGAGTTATCCGCAATGCTTAGTAGGCGTGAAGTTTCCTCCGTGGAGCTAACGAAGGCTATTATCGAGCGAACGAAGCAACTCGACTCCAAAATTGGGTCATTTTTGTCCTTCGATGAAGGTAAAACTTTAAAGGAAGCGGCAGAATCCGATGCCAGGCGGAAAAGGGGAGGTGGCGGTGCATTGAGTCCGTTAGATGGAATTCCCGTCAGCCTAAAGGACCTTGTTGCCGAAAAGGGCCAACCGTTGACCTGTGGCAGCAAGATTCTTGAAAATTTCATTTCCCCCTACGATGCAACGGTGACCGAGCGCTTACGCGGAGCTGGCTGCGTTCTCTGGGGGCGCCTTAATATGGATGAGTTTGCCATGGGCTCTTCCAGCGAAAACTCAGCTTACAGGGCTGTTTTCAATCCGTGGAATATTAATTATGTACCGGGAGGGAGCAGTGGAGGAAGTGCTGCGTCTGTGGCAGCAGGGGAGACGATTCTTGCCCTTGGCAGCGACACGGGCGGGTCGATCCGCCAGCCCGCTGCATTTTGTGGCATATGCGGGTTAAAGCCATCCTATGGTGCCGTCAGCCGCTACGGTCTCGTCGCATTTGCCAGTTCCCTCGATCAAATCGGGCCAATGGGGCGCTCTGTGGAAGATATAGCTTCGCTTTTCCAGGTGATAGCAGGAACTGACAAAAAAGATTCATCCACTTTCCATTTCAAAAAACCGGACTATCTTGGAGAGCTGCCAAAATTTCAGTTTCTACAAAAGCTGGGCGTGCCAGTGGAATATTTTCAGGATGGCCTGGACCCCGAAGTCCGAGCCGCCCTTGAACGGGCCATAGAGTTTTACCGGTCGGCTGGCCATGAGGTGGTGGAGGTGTCCCTGGAGATGACAAAGTATGTCATGCCGGCTTACTATGTCATTTCTACCGCTGAAGCCTCGTCAAATCTCGCCCGCTTCGACGGGATCCGATACGGCTTTCGTTCAAAGGCTGCTAAGAACGCAATTGACATATACTCCAAGACGCGAGGCGAAGGATTTGGCGAAGAAGTTAAGCGCAGAATCATGCTCGGCACATACGTTTTGAGCAGTGAAAATTTCGAATCATACTACCGCCATGCACAAAAAGTCAGAACATTGATAAGGGACGATTTTATGCGCGCCATGGAAGGTGTTAGTGCCCTGATAGCTCCAACCACTCCGACCGTAGCCTTCGAGCTTGGTAAGAAAAAGCTTGATCCGCTGCAGATGTATCTGTGCGACATATTTACCGTACAAGCCAACATGGTGGGAACCTGTGCCATCTCCATCCCCTGCGGAATGTCGAGCACAAACCTGCCCATAGGGATGCAAATCCTGGGCAAGCCGTTCAAGGAGCAGGAAATTCTCTCCCTCGCCTATGAATTTGAATCCGCACATGGATACAAGGATTTGCACCCAAATATTTAACTTGAAAATTTCCTTAGCCACAGCATGTTGGGGCCAATTGCCTGGTGGTGTAATGGTAGCACAACGGATTCTGGCTCCGTTTGTTTAGGTTCGATCCCTAACCGGGCAGCCAA
>JAIRMI010000038.1 GCA_031258795.1 Puniceicoccales bacterium
TCCTTCGGAAAAGCTAAAGCCTGTCACAATACCCGACGATGAAAGTGGAATGTATAGGATCCTTCAGAATAAGCCATCCCTCTGCCAACCAGAAAGATCCGGTGAACTATACCATGAAAGCCAGGCAAATCCGAATATATGTGGATTGCATGCACTGCGCCACTGTGTCGGAACACAATGGATATCGCTGAAGGATTTAAACGTGGCGAATTGGGAAAATGAAATTAATCGGGAATTAGTTACGGAAGCCTATGAAAAGTTTATGGAAATACTGTTGGGAAAAGATCGAAAATCTTCCCAATTTTGTGAATTAACCAAAGTAGCAGAGGATATTTTGCGCCGCGTCTACGGAGGCGGAGAGAAAGTGAAAAAACCGTCCAGAGAGATTAGAAAAATTATCACAAAGTTAAATGGCGTAGCCAATAATAATTGGAAAGAGATTGCCGAAAATATGGAAAAAATTGTGATTCTTATGACAAATCGGCGAACCAAAATGTTGCCGGATAAGGCGAAAGATCCTGCTGGTTGGGCACAAAATTGGCTTCGATCCTGCGCAAGACAGGTGAGGAAGTGCATTGATTCAAGCAAAGAGGGAACATCTTCCACAGTGGTGCGAGATGCGTTGGCAAGAATTCTTCCGGAAGTGCAACTTGCCAATCCCAGAAATGATTTGGGGCTTAGTTCGAACGTCCTTAATTTATCGGCCGTTTGTGCCAAGCTTGACAACCTTCCTCCCGATGGAGCATCCACCGACAGGGCGATCATATGTGGCAAAGGGCACTTTATTGCACTCAGGAAAACCCGCTGCGACGGCTGGTGTATAGTAGATTCGCTGTTGCCCAACGTTGCCCCTTTGGAAAGAGCCGGCAGGCAAAGATCCATTGTGGAAGGTAGGCCATTTACCGGAGTTATTTATTCCACTCAAGAAAATTTAGGCGACTTTCTTTTAACAAAATTATCCTAAAATAAATAATGTTACAAACGACAATTTGTTTCATTTGCAGAAAATTTTTCTATAGCGATGCAATGTTCAAGGATGAAATTTTATATTTTTTTACAATGCGTTGAATTTTTCATTTTAATGAGTATGTGTGCATGCATAAAAAAATACTTGTACCAACAAAAATCAACTTGATTTGAGGAATACTGCCTATTTTTTAGATAGAGTTATTGCTCTTACTTTAAACTTGCCCAAAATTAAGTTCAATGGGTTGCGCCAAGGTGCAAGACTTAATATTTTCTGTTCAAAATATTAAAATTAAAAAAATATATTGCAAATTTTTAAAAATTTCGCAACATAACCATCCACTATGAGTAGAGTTTCACATGACAGCGCTTCCCACTCAACACACCTTCAGAGACCTGAAGCGGCAATGAAACTTGCATCGGTAGCAGGAAACTCGGCCTTCGTTCAACTCCTGAAAAAAAAGTTCGGGTTTGAATTTAAAGTCTCACTATTCGGACTCAGCCGCCAAACTGAAGCACAAAATGTTTCTCTTGGCTCTCCTAAAGAAGCTATGCTGAGACAGCTTAGTGGACTAAATGATCTTCAAACGGGATTGTTCGGACTTTTTAAAAATCTTTCTGGCGGAAATCTTGAGATAGCCAAAACCAATTTCGAGGCAATGCAACGGCAACCCGGATTTGTGGCGGCTGTTATACAAGCAATTGCCCTGCAAGCAGGGGCAAATGATAAAAACGCTAGGGTAAACATGGAGCACTTGCTTAAAATTTGCCCAAACGTTTTTTCGAACCAGGGGTTTGTTCTTGAAGTTTTACAAATCTTGGCAAATGATCCTGCAACTGCCAAAATAAGTATACATGTTTTACTTGTAACCTGTTTAAAGGACTTTTTTTCAAATTCGGAATTCACTTTTCAAATTCTGCAAATCCTAGCAAACAGCCCTATTGCCGAAGAAAGTGAAAATATGGATGGGCTTACGCGTCATTTGTCCGATATTTGTTCAACGTGCTTCCCTTCAACGGAAAACGGCATGAAGGAAAGAGAAAACTTTATTTCAAGCATTGCGGCAAGATTGGCTTCTGAGGATGGAAGTGGTAAAATAGCGACTGTTGCCCTTAGTTTTTTACTTTCAGAAATAGGAAAACTAGATGTCACTCGAAGAGTTACGCTCTTACTTCACCCGGAGGAATTTTTAGACATTGCACACCTAGCAGATCATTTGTTTAGGTTGGTTAATTTATCAGATAAGCCCGTTGAGTGCACGGAAGTGCTCCTCGAAGCAATACGAACAACTTTAGCTGAAGTACAGCAGAAAAAACGGTTCAACCCGGGAGATGTGGATCATGTAAAAATTTTACGTGATATTAGTGAGCATCTCGTAGCCTTACTGCCAAAAGTTGGCCCAGAAGCCTTGAATGAAGTTATCAACAAATTTCGAGATCTCGTTGATGGCCTAGCGCTGTTTAACGCTGCTATGTCGTACTCCTCAGGGGAAGGCATGCTTTCCCTCCAGGAAGAAGATAAATGTAAATTTTTAGAAAAAGCGGTAAAGCTCACGGCAACATGCCCACATCGCTATGAACAATACGCATATAGTGATATTTTGGATGAATTTTTAGAAATTTATTCAAATTTTACGGAAAATCGAAATTTATTTTCACAAGCGCTTCTATCTCTCATTGTTAGGGGAGACATTCCCCTTGATAGGGTTTTGACGCCCGATGTAATCGAAAAGTATTCCGATGACAAGTATGATTTTTTAATTTACATAACTTCATTGCCAATTAATAACTCAGGCAACGAATCAGCCATTGCTAAGGTGACGCATCTTATGTCCTGCTTCCCCAATGCCATAGTTAGGGAAGAACAATTCCATGAATTCCTTTCCCATATCAAGTTTGAGAAACTGTATGGACAAAGCAGAGAAGAAGCAGACAGGCATGGTGAACTTCGCCAATTTTTTGCGCAATTTGCAAATGTAATAGGTGATTCATTTGAAGGCGATAAAGTGGAACTTATCAAATGGTTTTGGCGAGGCATAAACACTTTCGAACACGAAGACAATCTTGAATGCGTGAGCAATCTCCTGAATTTTTGCCAAAGATTTTATCCAGGAGGTGCAATTCCGGATGAAGTGCGTTTGCCGATGTTGGAAGGATTGGCAAGATTCATGGGGCAGGGACTTGCTTCCCCTGAAAATGTTTTTGCTCTAATTAGGGAAAAATTGCCATCAATGCTTGGAGACAGCCCCGAAGCTAAGAGTCAAGCATTCCACGTCATTCTTGACTTTTTTACCCAAAACAGGCAAAATGACGATTTGATGTGCAGGATAATATCGTATGCGGCAGACGTTCTTAACATTTCCGCTATGGAACTCGGTATTTATCTGGTACGACTATTCCCAGTAGACAAGTCCAAATTCATAGAAATTGTTTTTAACAGGCTTAAAGACCAAAATCCTAGAACGATCAAGGACGTGGAAAATTTAGTGGAATTTTTTAAAAAAAATAGGCTGATAACAACCGAAGGGGAACTAGCAATGTTGACACTTTATTTTGGTGGGTGTATAAACCTCCTAGGTAGGCATGCGCAAAGCGAGCAAGATTTTAAATGCCTGAGAGAGCACGTTATTAATGGATGGATAAATGTACTAAGCCAAAATTTTCATGGCAATAAATTTGTATTTTTGCAAACAATGCTACCCATAGTACTTGAAGCCATTTCCAAAGGAAATCCCGATGGAGAAACTCTTTCGGAGCATATAAGTACACACATACTCGAGCCTCTTGGGCAACACGGCAACATAACAAACAGCGGAGAACTTAAGATATTCTTAGCGTGTTTCCGAAAGCTAAGGAACGATTGTAAAATTTCCCCTGATCAATATTCCTTGCTTATGACAAAATTGCAAAGCGTTGTGGATCCGAACGCTACAGCTGGTGGATTACCGCTAGTTAATGTTGTAGTAGACGCTGAAGACAGAGAGTTATTTGCCGAAATAGAATAGTTTAGGGAACATGGGACTGAGCCTCGTTTAAGCGCATCCATCTATTTTCTTTCTCGCTTTTTACCTTTCTCAACCCCATCTTAACCCATGTGTGTCTTTTTTTTGAATCAGTTTTCGTCACGGCTTCTATTTCCAAAAAATATTGGGCTTGATGCGAGCTATCCCAAAGCAACTTTGACATTTTCTTTGTCTCTGGAATGAATCTTTTGCCTCGACAGACAAAAAAGCTCCTCAATTTTCAATGCTGGTGTATACAAGGCCCTGCGGTTTAGCGACATAGTTAAAGTTAGGGAACCATAGTCAAACTACTTGACAAAAGCGTATAAAGATTAGACCTAGAGAATGTATGGCATATTATACAACGGACTAAAAAGAGGGTGTTAAAATAGGAAAGCACGCACAGTGTAAAGGAAACGAGCGAGGCGTTTGGAGTG
>JAIRMI010000042.1 GCA_031258795.1 Puniceicoccales bacterium
GAAGGGAGTGCTTTCTGTGGCCCTGGGTAATGCTTCCAGTGGCGAACAAAAATTGACCCGAAGCGATTGGATCGCATAAAACGAACAAAAATGGTCCCATAATCGATTGGTTTCGCAAAATGAGTGGACTGGACTATTATGCCCTTACTGAATTAGGGGATGAAAAACAATTTCTCTAGGGAATTAGGAGCGTTCTGGAGCAATAAAAAAACAGTAAACCGCGGATGATAGAACCAAGAAAGACACCCGCAGTTATCATTTATCACAAGAGAAACGAGTGAATGGACTGAAAGGTAGGCTTAAGTCCTTGTATTGCAAGAAAAAAAGGTGGAGCAGTGGAAAAAGCAGCAATTTTTTTCTTGCTAGGTGGGCGTATTTTACCATTTTCTTGCTTCCGTTGGCCCACATCTAACAATACTAACAATATGCATTCAGCCAATCACCGAGCAATTGTTTTTCTTTGTCAGGGCTGTAATTGTACCTGAGGATCCTAATAGGGTGTCCCCGCGGTGGTGGTGAGCTTGGGAGTACTGGGAACGCACTTCGCTCACTCCCTTCCTTCGCCAATGTGCTGCTAATCTTTGTTCCGTGACAAGTCCTGTACTCAGTAGCCTCACCCATGTTCCACCAGTCCTCTTACCTCGATATTCCCTATGCGTACGCGAAACTCAATACATTTCCTAATTGACATTTTCCCTTTTTGCACCTTAAAGATTGCGTTACTCATTGGTGGCAGTAGCTCAGTTGGTTAGAGCATCGGATTGTGGTTCCGAGGGTCGCCGGTTCGAATCCGGTCTGCCACCCCATAATCTAAAGTCGTACAAATAAAACGATTTCAGGCGATCTGAAAGAATAGGAGCTGCAAACCCTAATTAAGGAGGAAGTAAGGATAATGGTTAGGCTAGGTGAACGAATCGTGAGATCTTTTTGGGATGCTTGGTTGTGGGATCAAAGTCGACGATGCAGCCATTGAGGCGGAGGTCTTCTTCGGCGATGGCCAATTTACAGCGGGTTCCATTAATAAAACTTTCCAAAACGGAGGAGATATCCCGACCAATTACGGACCTATGCGCGCCGCACATACCCAAATCAGTGATGTAAGCCGTTCCGTGGGGCAAAATGCAATCATCTGCGGTTTGGACGTGGGTATGTGAACCGACGATCAGGCTCGCCTTTCCGTCTGCGTACCATCCGCAGGCAATTTTTTCGGAGGTTACCTCGGCGTGAATTTCAACTGTGAAGATGTCGACGGAGTTTCCATATTTGGCGAACATTTCGTCAAATTTTTTGAATGGACAGGAGGCCTGTAATTTCATAAACTGCCTGCCCAGAACGATGCATACCCCAACTTTTATACCGCCAATTTCGCAAGTGACGAACTTTGGGCAATTGATTTTGCTTTCAAGGTTACATGGCATGCAAACCTTGCCAAGATCTTGAACTTCATCAGCCTCAGTGCAAAAATCACGGTCTAAAACGTGATCTCCCAGGGTGATTATATCCACGCGAGCAGCCTTCAGTTCACGGATTGATTTCAAATTTATACCAGCCCCGGAAGTAGCATTTTCGCCGTTTGCAATAACCAGGTCGATATTGTTGACCTCGCGAATGTGGGGCAATCTTTCTCCAAGAAACTTTCGTGCGGGCTTACCTACGATGTCGCCGAGGTATAAAATCCTAAGACTTTTCTGCATTTTACCGGCAGCATAAGGGACCGGAAAACTAAATTTGTCAAGGAACGATGTCTCTTTTAGTAAAAAAGCTTGAACCATCGACTAAAAGTTAATACCAAGATTCAGTTTTATGAAACTCTTTTCAAGATTAGTAGTTCCATGTTTGTGGATGATTTGCATGGCATGTCTCGATGCTGATGTGGAACAGGACGACGATGACCTATTTCCAATTGGAGAAGAGCAAAGTCCAATTTATCGTGCTGAAAAAATTGCTTATACCAATGAAATAGCCGCAATTGTGAACAATGAAATCATCACAATGGAGCGGGTACGCATGGATGTTGCTCCGCTACTCCGCCAGATTCAAGGGATGTCGACCAGCGAAGAAGATTTTCGCAGGCGACTCCGTTCATCGGAATTTGAAACCTTGAATAGCATAATTAACAGGAAATTGATAGTTAATGAATTTTTGGAACGGGGAGGAAAATTTTCAGAAGCCTATGAAAAAAGGGAGTATGAAAATTATTTGAAAAATGTGTTCGCCGGAAACAGATTGGAACTGTCGAAATTTCTCAAAGAGTACGGAAAATCGGTTCGAGAATTTAAGAAAGACGTCAAGGAGCGTGCCATCGTTGGCTTCATGGTTCGTGAACTTCGGGCGTCGCAAATGGAGGTTAGCCCAGCGAAAATCAAGGAATACTACGATGATCACAGGGATGAATTTTTTCGCAATGGAGAAATCGATTTGAAGCAAATCGTTCTGATTAACAACGATAAACTTCAGAGCAAACTGTGCGCAATTCAAAGTGAACTGGCAAACGGGGCCAATTTTCACAAAGTTGCAGGAAAATACAGCGATAACATGGGTTTTTACGATATGGGATATGTGTCCCGTGGCGATCTTGTGAGCGACGTGTCCCAGGCCATTGAAGGGTTGGAGGTAGGGGAGTATAGCCGAGAAGTTGCCCTTGGTAATGCGGTTTGCATTTTTTTCATAGGCGGTGAAAGGCCCGCGAAGCAACTTACCCTCGAGGAGGCTAGCCAAGCCATTGAAGACAAGCTGTGCAGGCAGTACGAAGAGGAGGCGCGTGTCCGCTGGATACAAAAGCTTCGCAGCAAGGCCTATATAAAAATTTACATTAACGATCAGGATTCCGAGCCGAAGTCAAAGGACTGACTTGGTTCCATTCGTTTGGCGCGCCGGGGAGCGATACCTCTCTTTGAATCGGCAGCAAAGAATTCTAAAAATTTTACCGCTTCGGTGGAGTGAAATTTGCCTGTTTTTATCAATGTCTCCGCTCGCTCACGATGCTTGCCAGATGTTCCATACATCGCTGAAAAACATTCCTTTAGCTCCCCTATGGTTTCTCTCTTGAAGCCGGCACGGCGCAGCCCAATCAAATTTAACCCGACCACGCCCGAACGATCGGCCGATGTCGTATAAGGGGGTAAATCCAACGATGAAGCGGAATAGCCGCCTAAAATAACATATTCTCCAACGCGCACATGCTGATGCAAAGAAGATCCGCCGCCGATGAAGCAATGGTCGCCAACGGTGACAAATCCTCCGAGCAGGGCACAGTTGGCTAAAATGACATTTTTTCCCACTACGCAATCGTGACCAACGTGGGAACAAGCCATCAGCAGACAGTCTGCTCCAACAATTGTATTGCCGTCTTCAATGGTTGCTCTGTGGACTGTCACGTGCTCACGGATGACCGTATTTTGTCCGATTATAACTCCAGATTTTTTAGTCCAATCAAAGGATAAATCCTGCGGTTCGCCACCTATCACGGCAAAGCTGTCAACGGTGACATTTTTTTCGATGATGCTCCCAGAGCGCAAAATAACATGACTTCTGATTTTCGCATTGTCGTTGATTTTTACGCCATCTTCTAGCAAGGAATAAGCACCAATGGAAATGTTTTTACCGAGAAACACTTCCCTTCCAATTATGGCAGTTTCATAGATCATTTTGGTAGATAATGGTTCATAAAAATGTTCATAAATCAAGGTATCGATAAATTTTTTCTGCTAGAGTTTTGAATGACGGCCAGGCAGCGACACGTCCCCAGGCAATGCCGGATTTAACTTTGGCATCGTTGACCACCACCGTTATGACAATTTTTGGATTATTTGCCGAGAAAAATCCACTGAACGACGATATGTGTCTTTTATGGGAATATTTCCCATTGATAATTTTTTGGGTCGTTCCGGTTTTCCCACAGTAGGCTATGTCGTATTTCAATTTACCATAGTTTGGGTTGTTCAAGATATTTTTAACATGATCGGCTGTGGCCTTTGATAGAACACGGCGCCTTATTTTTGGTTCGAATTTTAGCAAATTTTCCTGGCCATCGTTGACGCTTTTAAACAACTGGGGAGCTAATAACAATCCTCCATTAGCGAACACAGTCATGGCGTAATTGGTTTGGATGGGCGTTACCGCTATGCAGTGACCCATGGGCAAGCGCGTAATGGTCATAGCGTCCCATTTGTTGGGTGGATAAAAAATTCCCGGGGACTCACTGTCGAAGCCGTAACCGGTCCTGGCACCGTAGCCAAAGGCTCGTGCACCGTCGTACATGCGCTGCTCGCCGAGCATGAGGGCCATGAAGGCAACCCCTCGATTGGATGATCTTCGGATGACATCCACGTAGGACAGCTTGTCAAAGGGGGAGGGGTCCAGAGGAAGCTTTACCACTACTCCGCGACTGGTTACGGTTCTTTGGGTGCAGTCAAATATGGTTTCATCGCTAACGAGCCCGTCTTCAAGAGCTAAGCTGGAGGAAACGATCTTGAACGTGGACCCCGGTTCGTAGGTGTCGCTGATTGCCCGATTTCGCATGTCATTGAACGAGTATTTGCCATAATTATTAGGGTCGTAAGTGGGATAATTGCCGATTGCCAGAAGTTCCCCCGTTGCCGCATCACTGACAATGATTGAAGCGCACTCCGGATGTAAAGTTTCGGAGATATGTTTCAATTCGTCGACAACCATTTGCTGAACTTTACTGTCTATTGTCAGCATAACATCCAGTCCGTCGACGGTGGGGATGTTATGCGTGCGGCACTGCACAAGTTCCCTTTTTCGACCATCTCTTTCCGATACCACGAAACCATCTTGTCCGCGCAGATAAAAATCCATATACTTTTCAACGCCACAAATGGCCTCCCCGTCGTGGTTTACGAATCCGGTGATGTGAGCACAGGTGTTGCCCAGGGGATACATTCGTAGGTGTTTACATATGCCATAAACGCCTCTTATTTGCAGCCGTTCGACGGCATGGAGTAATTCCATCTCATCTACGGAACAAATCGGCACCCATCGCAGCTTTGAGATCTTATCTTTTGAAATTATTTTCTTCTTGGAAAATTTTTCGAGAACGGTTTCGAAGGGTATGTTTAGAATGTCTGCCAAAACTACAATTTTATTCCTGTCCTTTGTGATGTCGGCGATATAGGGGTCAACACCTATTACCGTTTCCTCAACCGATGTTGCCAAAATTTCTCCATGGCAATCCAATATATTGCCCCGTTTGGCGGGGTTTTTTTTGCTTATATTTCTTGCTTTTTCCAGGGAAGACAGATAACACACCCTGCTGAAGTATGACAAGTCAAGGACGCGGTAGATAAGTGTGCAGAAACAGGATAGGATAATGAAAATTACAACGCAAAATCTAATGATCTTTTCGATGTCCTTTCCAGTATTTTTGTTCACACGTGTGCTGTGAATAACATTTATGGGGACATTTTGTCAAAGTTATAAAATTTTGAAGCAGGGCGAATATTTTGGAATAAGCCGGATTCTGTTCGAACTAAAAGTTCGTGCGTTCATTCATCTAATAATTTAATATTCTTCCGAACGGAAGTGCGACGAACCCGGTGCCATTGAGTTGGCTACTCGACACCCTATTTCGTCTTGCACCGAATTGGGCTTGCCCTGCGCGTGTCATTGCTGCTACGCCGGTGTGCTCTTACCACACCATTTCACCATAACCTACTGCTAGGCTGAATACTTTCTGTTGCGCTATCCGTCATGCATGGTATGGCATGCATGCCCGCGCTTTCACGCGGAATTCTGCCATGTGGTGTCCGGACTTTCCTCTCGTTATCTTGCATACGAGCGAACACATACCAAAACACCCGCCCCGCCAAAATGTTATCTAATTCTAAAGAACAATCGCTTTCCAGCTTGGACAACGATACCCCCGTCCTTTCTGGCAAATCTTTCCCGAGGGTCAACTAATTTTATTCCGTCCACTTTGATCCCTCCCTGATCAATCAGCCGATGAAGTTCCTTCTTGCTAGCAAACTTGCCGGAGGAAAACAGTGCATCGAAGAAGTTCTGGCAAGAATCGGGGGCGAAAAATTCTTCCATGTCATCGGGAAGATCATTTTTAGAAAAAATGCTTTCGAATTGCTTCAACTCGTGGTCGGCGGTGTCGCTGCCGAAAAATCTTGCGGTCAAAGTATGGGCCAACTGCTTCTTGCACTCCATTGGGTGCATTGACTCGAGCTCATAAATTTCGTTATCAGTCTTAAGCAATAGGAATTTGTAGTACAGATACATCGTTTCGTCATCTATGGACATGATTTTACCGAACATATCTTTCTGTGAGTCATTGAAAGATATGTAATTACCGTAGCTTTTTGACATTTTCCGCTTGCCGTCCAGGCCAACTAGCAACGGCATTGTTATCACGCACTGCTCGTTCTGCCCGGCTTCCTTCTGCAGTGCCCGGCCGACTAGTAAATTGAACAACTGATCGTTACCACCCAATTCCACGTCGGCATGTAACTCTACGGAATCGTGACCTTGCAGCAGTGGGTAGAGGAATTCCACGATGGAAATCGGCGTACCATCGGCGTAACGTTTGCTGAAGTCGTCCCGCTCGAGCATGCGGGCAACGGTCATCCTACGTGCTAGGTGCAACGCATCTTCAAAGCTCATTTTCGCAAACCACTCGCTGTTTCTGCGCACGGTTGTCTTTTCCGGATCAAGCACCTTAAATGCCTGGTCGAGATAGGTGCGGGAGTTGTATTCTATTTCTTCCTTTGAAAGAATGGGTCTTGTTTCCGAGCGGCCGCTTGGGTCACCGATGATCGTTGTATAGTCGCCGATGAGCAGAATTGCCTCGTGGCCGAGATCTTGAAATTGCCTAAGTTTGTTGAAAACAACCATGTGGCCGAAGGTGAGGTCCGGCCGGGTCGGATCCACGCCGAGCTTGACTTTTAGGCGCTTTCCACCTTCCATTTTCTTCCGCAGTTCATAGCCCCCAATCACGTTTTCAGCACCGCTGCAAATTTTTTCGAATGCTTCACTCTCCATTTGAGCGCCTGAATTAGGCTAATCGGCAACGATTGCAAGTTCAAAACGTGCAACAGCGGGATAAACCTCATTACCTATTAATTTAAACGGAAGCTAGGTAGCCGATCGGATCATATCTCACGTGAGTCGGACTTATCCTTCACCGCATAGCCGGAGTCTTGTCTTTTGTGGTTTATGTCGTTTTTCTTCTGGTAGGCTTCGAAGAGGTCTTCCGGCGTCATTCCCAAAATCTGGGCGATGGACACCAAAAAGTGCAAAATATCAATTACTTCCACTCGGGCGTTTTGTTCGTCAAAATTTTGGTATTTTGCCCACCATTTCCACGGCACGGAATCAATGAGTTCGGAAATTTCCTGCTGCAAGGCACGGGAATATTTCAAGATCCACTCTATTTTTTCCCCTTCGCCCAGATTTTTTAAATTCACACCGAGACGGGCGGACAACTTGGCCTGCATTTCAAAAATTCTGTCCAGCTTGTCCATTTTTTTGGAAACTTTACACCCGCTTACTAAACAATTTATCGTGCATTGAATTTTTTAGACCAAATATGCCTATAATGAGGTAAGCTGCAAATAAAAAAGTTTGAGCGTATTCGCCTATGCGAAAATTGTACAGCGTCAGAAAAACATTGGCAAAGAGCCACAGGGTATAGCTTAGCTTTATGTACATCATAGCATTGAACACGGAACCTATCAGCGAGATCATTACAAATAAAGCTACCATCATGGTTTGAAAATAAAAGAGCTATTCGCCGGATTGTTTGGCAACAACGGATACCTTTTTATGAGCTTTGTCCCAGTTGACAACGCCATCAATGAGGGCAAATAGGGTGAAATCACGGCCGCAGCCAACGTTCAGCCCTTGATGAATCTTTGTACCTCGTTGGCGCATCAATATGCCACCGGCACGCACAAACTCTCCACCGAATTTCTTCACGCCGAGACGCTTTCCACAGCTATCACGCCCGTTTTTCGCAGCCCCTTGTCCTTTTTTATGTGCCATGATTTTTTCCCAATAAATTAAGCGGTGATTGCCTCTATTTTGATGACCGATAATTCCTGCCGATGGCCACGCTTACGCTGATAGCCTTTGCGCCGCTTCTTTTTGAAAATCATAACCTTTTTGGCGCGCTTGTTTTCGAGAATTTTCGCCCTAACACTTGCCCCGGTCACGAGAGGAGCGCCGATTGAAGCGGAATCGCCTTCGCCTACAAGCAAGACGTCTTTTATTTCTATAATATCTCCCGTATTCGAACCGACATAGCGATCAACGAACAAGATATCGCCTTCCGTTACAGTAAATTGCTTGCCTTGCGTAGAAATAATCGCCCTCATGAAAGAGGCAATAAATACACGGGATGTGAAAGTGCAAGTTTTTTCTAAGACTTTCTAAAAATAGTTTTTACGAAAAATTTTCTGGTAGAGTTTGGAAGAAGCGGTAAAGCTTGACAAGGGAGAAATTTATTTTTTTGGAGCCATTCAGCATGTCAAATTTTAACAAAGAAACTCTAGGGGTTATAGGGGGTTGCGGGGTTGCCGCTGCCATTGAGTTACTCCATCGCATTGAAAGAAAGCTCGTTACTGATCACGGTTGCACGGATGATCCGGAGCAGCCAGAAATGATACTTTACCAAGCTACGCAGGCCCCTAACAGGATTGCCTATGCCGCTGGGCAAAGCAACCTGTCTTTTGCCCCATATTTTATTAAAGCGGCGAAATTCCTAAAACAAGCGGGGGCGACTCTTGGCTGCATACCTTGTAACACTGCACATTGTGTCATAGATGAAATTGAGAGGGAATCCGGTCTGCCTTTTATAAACCTGATCGACGAAACGCTTAAATATGTTGCAGGTACTCATAGGGGAGTGAAAAACGTTGGCATTCTGTGTAGTGCGGGGACTGTTAAATCGAGGCTTTATGATCTTTCTGCAAAAAAATTGGGCATGAAGCTGAACTTTATCTACCCTTCCTATGAGTTGCAGGAAGAAGTAGGGAAGGGGATTTACGCCGTAAAAGC
>JAIRMI010000069.1 GCA_031258795.1 Puniceicoccales bacterium
ACCCTGCGATCTCGGGAAGTATAGGCTTTTGTCGTCCAAAAGCTTCCTATTTTATCAACCATATAGTATAGTCGAATCTCGACTTTCAGTTTGCCATCATAACGCCAAGCTCATTCTTATGAGTCCTGGCCCTAGTTCACCACCCAGTCGTAGGAAATTTGTTCGGATAATTTTTCATAACTTTCGTCGGTAATAAGGAAATTATCCTCGATGCGCACCCCGCCAGTTCCCGGATAATACAGACCCGGTTCGAGGGTGATTACATTGCCGCTCTTTAATACCGTTTCATTGTCTGAAATAAATGGCTCTTCGTGTATTTCAAGCCCAAATCCGTGGCCGAGGGAGTGGAACATTCCATAGGGGATGGATGCCGCCTTGTCTGTTTTGTAATTTTTCGATTCGAGAAACTTCAGAGTGTTGCTCATTAATTCTGAGCAGATAACGTTGGGCTTCAAGTCCATGTGGGCCACTTCCTGCGCAGCCTTGACACTTTCGTACATGTTTATTTGTGCTTCCGTGGGTGTCCCTCGCAGAAATGTTCGAGTTATGTCACCGTAGTACCCCGACGTTCTATGAAATGGAAACAAGTCTACGACGATAAATTCATTGGCACAAATGGGGCCATATCCCTGGCAATGCGGATCTGCAGATTGGCGCCCGCAGGCCACAATAGTATTTTCGGCCAAACAACCTTTGGAATAGCAATATTTTTCAATTTCCCCACGGATAAATTCGGAAGTCAGCTCCGAGCCTTGAAATTCAAGAATGCCCCGTTTCCCTATTTTAGATTGGTGCAAGATTTTCCTAACTTCCTTGAAGCATCCGTTCACGACGGAAAGCACTTCTCTAATGTACTCCACTTCACGTTCAGATTTAATCGAGCGTTCCGCCAGTGTGTCATGGGGATCGACAATGAGTTTAAAGCCTTTTGCTGACAAATCAAAACCTAACCAAAAGGGAAAATTTCTATGGACCGCAACTTTCTTTTTCCCTGTTACATGTTTAACAAATTTTGCTACTAGCTCACCAAGTTTGGGCTTTTTGCCGATTTTTAATCCTTCGAGTGCCACAACTTCAGTTACCCTTGATTCATTCTTCAGTCGGTTTATTTCCAAAGCATGTGCCAAAATGGTTAGCTCCGTCGTCTGCTTTATCACAGCTATGTCGCTTTCGACGGTGCAGCCAAGCAGATATTTCAAATTTTTATCTGCCTTGGTATTTGAAAAATATAATTTCGGAAGGTTTTCACTTTCTTCTCCGTCGGAGGATGGTTGAGGCCGGGAAAATGGTTGACATTTCATCAATCGCCTGATCGTCAAAAGCGTAGCTTTGAAAAAATTATGGGTTGCGTACATTTGTTTGGCGTACTGTGAGCACGTCGGTCTAAACCTGCACTGACACAGCGTACCAAAGAGGCAGATTTTGAGAGGGGAAAGCACAACTTGATAAAATTTTATTAGCAATAGTGCAATGCTCCGCGCTGTCCTATCAAGGACAGCGAAGATTTTCATCGGGAAGGGAATAATTTTTTGACATCTGCTCATAAATCTTTGTCGCTCCATTTAACAATTCGGATTCAATTTTTTCGTAGTGAGCTTGCCCGATCGGCCGCTTGGCTATTACCAAGTAATTGTAGCATTCCCCTCGTTTTTGCAATTTTTTTCGAAAAATTTCCCGCACAACTCGCCGTACCCGATTGCGCACAACGGCATTGCCAACTTTTTTCGAAACTATGACCCCAAGCCTACTGATATCTTGGCCACTGTCCAAAATTTTCAGCGTAAAAAGCTCAGAATTAAACCAAAATGCATCGCACGATCGAAACTTTGCAAATTCAGATGATGAACGAATGCGCTGACTGCGGAATAGACGTTCTCCCACATTATTTTACAAAGGCATGCTCGCAAATTTTATACCTGCCCTTGGCTCTGCGTGAGGAAAGCACTGCCCTTCCTCCACGCGTGGCCATGCGTGCACGGAACCCACATTTGCGAATTCTCTTTATTTTTGATGGATGATATGATGGTTTCATTTGAATCTAGGAGGTTACATCTATGAGGTAAATTTACAACTTCCTTTTTTTAAAAAGTTCTCATCAACGTGACAGCGTTCTGTATACCCTATTGCGGACGGTTTCCATATCGCCTTCCGCACTGATCTCGCAATACTCAGGCATGTCACTCAGTACCGCTAAACAATCCCGCATTTTGTCCACATAGGTTTGGTAGCGAAACTTAGCCGTGTTTTTATCCAAATCAGTTTCACGAACGGGAATTTTTGTCCCAGATTCGGAACCGGAACTTTCGATAAGCTTATTGTGTTCCACGGCATCCTGACCGCGCTTTAGCTGCCTTGCCACACTTGTTTTACACGAAACTGTGAAATTTATGACCTTAAAAGAGCAGGGTTGGTTACTTTCATCCCTCTTAAGTTCTTCGGCTAAAAGCTTCAACCACATGGCTTGGATACGCGTACGGGGGAACCCATCAACCACCACTCCATTTGCATATTCGCGGTGCAGCAATTCTTTGAATACAACCGCCACAACCCTTTCGTCGCTTACTAAATTTCCCGAAGCCTTAATTATCCTGTCTTCAGGAGTGTTTAGCAAAGAACTGACCTCTATGGGATTGCTGGAAATTTCCATTATGCGCATAACGCTGGCCGTATTTGTCCCTTTGCCGGATCCCGGCGCACCGCTCAGCCAAACTATCTTAGTTGGAAATTTTTTGCGTTTTATTTTATCTTTTGCGGATAGTACGTTCCATACATTATCAAAGATTTCACGTGCCCGCTCTTCATCACTAATTTCCATCGAACTGCCTATTTTATCATGAGTAGATGCAGAAGAGACATGCGCTTTCGCATCCGTATTCGCATCGAATTTTCCGGCAAAAAGACATACTTGGTGGCAAAATACACATAAACTAAGGAGCAGATAAACCCTTTTCACTTCAACGCCTTCATAGGCAGTGAAAATTTCAAGTCAATCTGTTTTTTTAAAATATTGTATTGTCCTTTATTACTGTTTCGTTTGTTACACACAGAATCCCATCTTTAACACAAAGACCATCATTTTCATATCCATTCGGTTTCCCATCAGGAGAAAGGTAAACATTTTTCCCAATGCGCACATTTTTATCTAAAATTGCTCTTTTTATGACACTGTTCTCTCCAACGCCGAGCCCAATTTCATTTGGGGTAATATCGCTGGGATCAAAGTAATCCGCACCAAACATGAGAACGTTTTCTAAGTAAGCATTTTTCCTAATGACGGAACGCAGACCGACTACGCACCTGTTCAGAGCAGCTTCGGTTATTATGCACCCGTCAGACAGAAGAGTATTTTCTATCCTACTGCTGTTCACTTTGCAAGCGGGCAAGTATCTCGCACAGGTGTAAATTGGATTTTTTGCATCGAAGAAATCGAACTCGGGAACAACATTCGTTAGCATAAGGTTTGTATCAAAGAATGATAGAACCGTTCCGATGTCTTCCCAAAAACCATCGAATATGTACCCGAACATCCTGTATTTATGGACCATATTTGGTATTATATCTTTTCCAAAATCGCTGCCATTGTCCAAGGTCAAAACTTCTTTCAATACCCTTGCTGTAAAAACGTAGATTCCCATGGAGGCGAGATACATATTGGAAGAACCTTTGTTTTTGAATAAATGTCTCAGGGAAAAAGGTATTTCGAAACCCTCAGTCTGGCTTTTATCCTGGGGCTTCTCCACGAAGTTATTGATGCTAAAATTTTCATCGAGAGCCATTATTCCAAAGGAAGGAATTTTATACTCCGGAATCGGTTTGGCCGAAATTGTAGCATCCGCTTTTAGGTTCACGTGGTGCTGTACCAGGTCAGACAGATCCATTCGATACAGCTGATCTCCGGACAAAATTAGAACGACATCTTCATCGTTCATTGCAATGTATTGGAGGTTTTTGCGAACGGCATCGGCGTTCCCCACATACCAATGTTCTCCCGCTGAGCTTGTTTGTTCAGCGGAAAAAATGTCGATAATGCCATCGCTGAAATTGTCAAAGCGGTAGGTGTGCTCAATGTGCCTGTGTAGTGATCTCGTTTGAAATTGTGTGAGAATGTATATTTTATTGAATAAGGAATTCAGGCAATTGCTTATGGGAATGTCAACAAGCCTATATTTTCCGGCTAGGGGAACAGCCGGCTTGCAACGTGTTTTGGTTAAAGGATATAGCCTATCGCCGCGACCTCCACCCATAATTATGCAATACACGTTTAGCTTCATCCTTTGACGGAGAGCCTACAAATTTTCAAAGAAAAGTCAATTAAACTAAGGCCTAAATAAAATTTTATCAAAGAGCGAAATATAAAAGTAATCCATTATTTTAGCAGTAATCGAACTTCAAACAAAAGTTAAAATAATTTTCACTTAGCATATTTGGCAATATTCGAAATATTCGAAATTTGACTCGTTTCCATCACTGGGCTGGCGATAATATTTTGCCTTTATTCCCGATCTTGGCTTTCTCTGGTTGAGGCCAAACGGTCATTGTACTCGTTGAATCTCCTGGCAACTTCCCCCATGATATCGTATACTTGATCGAAATCGCATTCTCCCGACTTTTCTCCTAAAATCGATGCTAGTGTGGCAACTAAGTTATTATGCGCCAAATAATATCCGTCGAATGCGGCAGTGGCTACCATGTTATCAAACATTTTGACCCCACAATCAAAGCCCTCTTTGCCACCTATAACTTCTTCCACTAACCATCCCAAATGCCACATGGCGCCACCAACTTGGAGCAAGTCAAACACGAATTCTTGCTCATCCTCCACCTTTGCTCTTATAACTCTTTTTTCAACGCATTGCCTGTATTTCTTTTTCCCTTCTTCCGTTTTTAAGTCGAATTCAAAGTGCTTCCATTTTTCTTTTATGTCCACACCAAACCTCCCAAATGACCACTCCAAAAACTTTTCTTCAAATTCTTGTTCTTTTGGAACACTATCCATATTTAGATTATCCATTTCCTATTCTTTGATTTAGCTTGCGAAGGTTGTCAATAACAAAATGATATTATGGTAGAAATATTGCCACACACTTTTTTACCGAAATATTTTATCGCTAAAATTAAATAAAATTTATTGCAATTCGCGTGAAAAACAATCAGTGTATAGCTTAATGTGGCATTTCCCTTTCAAAAAAGTACGCCGCGATGACGTTGGCGAACAGTATAAGTATTGGAGAAGGAGAATACTATACTCACTGATGATAGGTTATGCCACTTTTTATCTCGTTCGTCAAAATTTTCAGGTCGCAACACCAAAGATGTTAGATGAGCTGGGATATACGCGGTCAGAAATGGGGTGGGTATTCTCGGCTTTTGCCATAATATATGGTGTGGGAAAATTTGTTAGCGGCATGATCTGCGATCGGACCAATGCGCGCTATTTTATGACCATCGGGTTGATCGGTTCGGCACTGTGCAGCCTGCTCATCGGTTTTTCAAACTCGCTGACAGTGCTTGTCGTATTTTACGCCCTAAATGGAGCTTTTCAGTCCGCTGGATGGCCACCCGTGTCACGGTTGATGACGCAATGGTACTCCCCGGAAGAGCTGGGCACAAAATGGGGAATTGTCAGCGCATCTCACCAACTCGGTAGCATAATCATATTAATCACCGGAGCTCACCTGTCAGTCCTATTTGGATGGCGCTCCGTTTTTATTGTGCCTGCAGCCATTGCAATGTTGCTAGCAGTATTTTTATTTGAGCGTTTGCGGGACAGTCCCCAATCCCTTGGGCTACCTACCATTGAAGAAAAGGAAAATCTAGCCGTTGACGGAAAACAGCATTCCGATGTTGAAGAAATCACTTTCAAGGAGGTTTTATTTGAGCATATTCTGCCCAATAAGGCTCTTTGGTACGTTTGTATGGCAAATTTTTTTGTGTACGTAATAAGGATGGGCTTTTTCAACTGGGCTCC
>JAIRMI010000070.1 GCA_031258795.1 Puniceicoccales bacterium
GTATTCCTGTTCCGGGTGTTTGCGTCCTCCCTTCGGCGGAACGTTGCAGATTGTGCCCTCGAGCATTTTTAGGAGTGCCTGCTGCACGCCTTCCCCAGAAACATCACGGGAAATCGAAATGTTTTCCGTTGTGCGTCCGATCTTGTCGATTTCATCGACGTAAACGATACCGCATTCCGCCTTTTTGACATTGTAGTCCGCCGCCTGTATCAGCCGGAGAATTATATTTTCCACATCTTCTCCGACGTAGCCAGCTTCCGTTAGCGTCGTCGCATCGGCAATTGCGAACGGTACGTCGAGAGCCTTAGCAAGGGTCCGAGCGAGAAGAGTTTTCCCGCACCCCGTGGGTCCAATGAGAAGGATATTGCTCTTTTCCACCTCCACGTCACGCAGCTCTTCCGGAATTTTCCGTTCACGGCCGGTTTCGGCGATGCCTTCACTGGATAATCGCTTATAGTGATTATAAACGGCAACGGACAGCGTTTTTTTTGCTGTTTCTTGTCCGATAATATATTCGTCCAACATTCCCTTGATGTCAGCTGGGCTTTTACAATTAAACTTAAAAATCTCACTTTGTTGCTGAGGATCCACAACGGTCAATTTTGGCTCATCGACCTGTTCTTTGTGCCGCATAAAATCTGGAAATTCCTGGGAAAGTGCATCCATGCACATCGCCACGCACTGATCGCATATAAAAACATCGTCGTCACCGGCAATGAGTCTTTTGACTTCGAATTGCGAGCGGCCACAAAATGAGCATTTATTGAGCTTTACCATAAGACAAATTGAGATCAAACAGCGAATGGATGCACTGTCAAAAAGATTTTCTGATAAGTTTTGAAAATGTGAAGTTTTTTCACTAAACTCCGTTTGATGGATGGCTCCAAGGTGAAAGTTACGCTCAACGGAAAGAACTTTGAGTTTAGTGGAAAGATTCGTCTGATCGACGCTTTAACACAGGCTAAAATCGACTTGCCATCGCCATGCCATTACGATCACTTATCACAAATTTGCAGCTGCGGCCTATGCCTAGTAGGCGTCAAAGCAAACAAAAGTTCTATTTGGAAAATTGAGTTGGCTTGTGCGATTACCATCGAGGATGGCATGGAGGTTAACACCGAACACCCACAGGCAGCAAAATTGAGAGAGTCCATAATCAACGTTTACCTCATGAAACATCCACTGGACTGTTCGCTCTGCGATAAAGTTGGAAGTTGTTTCCTGCATAAATTTGCCTTGTACACAAATTTTCGCGGATTTACCCGCGTCATCGGCAGGCAATATTGGAGGAGAAACCTTAGGCCGCTCGGTGGAAAAATCGCTATAGATGATGAAAAATGCATCCTGTGTGACAGATGCCTGAGGTTCTGCAGGGATGTTCTCGGCGAAGATATTCTCGGCAGAATAAAAAACGATCATAACCTGGATGAAATAAATGTGTACCCCGGGAAGAGCTGTGCCAACAACTATTCTCTGAATTTGGTGGACATTTGTCCCGCCGGAGCCTTGATTGATCAAACCTGCCAATACGATAAGCTGGCCTGGGACCTGCAGCACACACCCAGCATTTCGCCGGAAAGCAGCGTGGGGGTAAATACTTACATTTTACACGACGGCAAACATGTGCACCGCATAATACCGCGACGCAATGATAGCATCAACGAATCATGGATGCCTGATTCTGCCCGAGATTTAGTCAACATTCTAAGGGCAAATAATCGCATTACTCAGGCCATGCGATCGGGGGAAAAGTCGGATATTAGTGTGATGATTGCCTTTGTCGTAGATAGGATCATATCCCATAGTGAGGAAACCTATATTCTCTGTTCGGGCGAAACCAGCCTCGAAGACCAGTTTGTTTTGAAAAGATTTTTAGACATAGTACCGGCTAATCTGTATTTTCTCAAAAAGCAGGGTGCTGGCGACGGATTTTTGATCTCGGATGATCCCTATCCAAATTGTGCCGGAGCCAAAATCATGCTCCTATGCACGGAAGCTAACACGCACAGCGGCCTGGAGGAGCTGTATAGCCTTGTTAAAAATGGGATGTGTAAAAATATCATTTGCGTCTATGAGGATCTATTCGCAGAAGAGGTCGGTAACAAAATTTTTGATGGTGTGTCGATTACTTACATCGGTTACAAAAATAACAAAACAGCGAAAATTGCCGACTTTGTTTTCCCCACCAAAACAATTTTCGAACGGACCGGCACGTTTGTAAACAAGGATTACATTTTGCAAAAATTCTTTAAAGCAGTGTCACCCCCTTCCAAAAAGATTTTTGAGTGCTGGGAAATTTTGTCCCTGCTCATGAATACATATTATTTTGGCGAAAATGCCGACTATTTAACGTTGGAGCAAATATGGAAAGATCTGTCCTATGTTGTTGAAAATTTCAGTGATATTGACTTTAGCGAAATGTCTCCGGATGGAGTTTTTTTAAAAAAAGAATAAATTTTCATTTTTTTTTGTTGAAAAATTAAAACTTATTCTAAGTATACTATTTACAACCGTTAGGAAGTGCGGTTTAGTTAGGGGAGAGCGGACTGATTAATTTCAGTCCGCTGTATTTTTGTGGGGACCAACATGGCCAAAGCTACAGCCGAGCATTTTAGTTAAATCCTAAATTTCACAATCATCGAACCGCGGAAGAAACTCCCGTTTTAACTTGACATTTCCTCATTAAACTATACTGTCACTCCACCATGAGTACGAAGAAAGTAACTTCTGATAGGATAAATGTTGCAACCGATACTGCTTCTTCCGTGCCGAATAGCAGAATTAGATCAGAGGCAATATTTACAAAGTTTTTAAATGAGAATTTAAAAATTAAAATTGAACCCTCTTTACTTGAACAGCGCCAGTCTCTGAGCGTACCTGATTCGGACCCAACAGCCTCTGAAGCAGCAAGCAGCGCAGCTAATGCAAAGGATGATAACGGGATTTCTGCGCAAATGCAAGAGGTGGTGGAGGAAA
>JAIRMI010000088.1 GCA_031258795.1 Puniceicoccales bacterium
CTGGATACGAAGATTAAACACTCCACTTAAAAAAGTAAGCCATTCTATTCTTTCCATAAAAATACACAGATGTTTTTGGTTTGTGAACTTTTTAGGAATTCAGATAGGGTCCAAGGAAAGCGAAAAACACCCGCACTTTGCCTATCTAAAACTTGGAAGCGCAAGCAAGTAAAACATGGGATAAAACTTACTTTTGTTCCTTGTTTTGGTTTTGTCGGTTTTTCAGAATTGAAAAAACGTAGAAAATTTTAAAACTTCTTATTTTTTTCCCAATTCCAGGCAGTTTGAATTATCCGCTCAATGTCTGTATACCTTGGAACCCAACGGAGAATTTCTTTAGCTTTTTCATTACTGGCGTATAGTTTTGAAGGGTCTCCTTCCCGTCGAGGGGCGTATTCCACGGGGCATTTCTTCCCCGTGATTTTTTCAGCGGCCCCTATGATTTCTTTGACTGATGTGGGAACGCCCGTACCTAGATTCAATCCACCGCTAAACCTATCCGTTGCTTCGAGGGCGAGCCTGTGCGCTTCGGCTAAGTCCTCAACGTGAATGTAGTCTCTCAGGCAGGTGCCGTCTGGAGTATCGTAATCGCTACCAAAAATTTTCACATTTTCCCGTTCACCATTTATAGCCTTTAAAACGAGGGGTATGAGATGTGTTT
Source organism: Puniceicoccales bacterium (assembly GCA_031258795.1). Lineage (GTDB taxonomy): Bacteria > Verrucomicrobiota > Verrucomicrobiia > Opitutales > JAIRKQ01 > JAIDVZ01. The sequence goes on from JAIRMI010000088.1 coordinate 662, forward strand.
CGGGATTGTGAGATTCTCCTATTTGCCCATCCTTATCCGCTCCACTTGCGTTGAAATAGCGGAGGGCAATGTGGGAAAGTCCGTAGGCTTTGTGATAATCCTCAAAAATGCGTTCAATCATGAGCTTTGATTGTCCGTATGGATTTATGGGACTCTTGGGATGTGCTTCGTCAATTGGAGTGTACTGCGGGCTTCCAAAAATAGCGGCAGTGGATGAGAACACTATTTTTTTTACACCGTGCCCCACCATGGAGTCGAGCAAGTTCAAGGTCCCGACGACATTGTTTCGATAATACTTAGCGGGATCGGCAACGGATTCTCCCACTTGTATAAATGCGGCAAGATGTATAACGGCATCTATTTTGTGCTTATCAAAAACCCTATCTATGGATCTTACATCGAGTAGATCGGCCTGCTCAAACTCATCCGTGAGTACCGCTTGCCTATGGCCAAAAGACAAATTATCTGCAACAATTGGTTCGTAGCAGTTCCCTAATAGGCTCTTGACCACATGGGATCCTATGTAACCCGCGCCACCAAAAACTAAAATTCTTCCGCTCATTTCATCTTTCCCTTAGCAAGAATTCAATTACCTCCTTCTTTCTCTTCTAGGGTAGGGCTTTTATTATTTTTTTGTAAATCTTCAAGAAAACTTTAGTTGAAATAAGGTAACACTGGAAGGTGGAAGGCGAAACTATGTACAAATTTCGCCCCTTGCTGATATCATAATATCAGCAACGAGCATAACCCGAACCAAAGGGCTACTTCTCCTCAAATTAGGGATTGTATTCGTACTTCGTGAAAACATTGGGATATACGACAAGTTCTTCCACTTCAGAATCGAGAGGTGTTCTGTTAGGCCCACAAGTGAGTTGAACTTGTATAGGGCTAATTTTTTTCAAATATATAAAGCTTTCTCCTCTTGGAAAGCCAACATAATTTGCGTGGCCGATCCTAACTTCTTCTCCGACTGACATAGCATCCACATCATAGTGGCCGGATGTTAGCGTGAATGCATGATCTTGGGTTCCTGCTACAATAGCCTGTCCGGGTTTTAAACGGCATGATGGATTGGGAGAGGATCCAAATTCCAGCGCCTGCAATAGTGGTTGCATATCGGCCGTGTCAAAGATGGCATCCCGTGCAGGATTTGTTATCCTGTTAACGGCTACATCGTATGCCCCTCCATTTGGAAGATTGAGCAAGTTTTCTATTAAAAGTTCAGTACATCCACCTATTTTGCCATCTGCCTGCCGTATGGCATCGGCAATTACTTGAGCATCCGACTTTCCCATCCTGGCGGCCTTCTGTATCCCTGATAATATGTCCATTATGTAGCTTCCCATCGCCTCCGTTATTGCCGTTTCATTTAATGAACGCGTAACATTTATGTACGGAGTCCATTGGCGATCCCAGACTATTTTATCCGTGAGATTTGTTGCAATGGCATTGCTTATTACACGCATTATTTCGTTCCCCATTCCCATTTTGTTTGCCTCATTTGTCTCATTTATTTTGCGAAGACATACATCATAAATGGAGTCTTTCACCACATTTATTTCGTAAGAATGTATCGAAAGTAAAGCAAGGGCGGAGATTGCTTTTTGATAAATGTCACCGCTGCCAGCTCTCACACCAATGCCTCGGACATCAATGCTCAGCTCCGAACGATTAGAGCCGAGAAAAAAGGCATTGAAATCCGCCCTGTCCTCCCTGATCAATTTGTCAACAAACCGCATATAACCCGATGGGTCATTCGCCCACATGGTGTCCAATATTGACGTCGCGAAGCAAGAGCCCTCCCTACTTTTTTGGTAGGGATATATGAGGGCATTGTATATGAATTTGACCCTGTCGGCAGGGTCTCCGTAGCTATTTGCAATTCCTATGAACTCGTTGAAAAGTGCCTCATTTTCTTGAAACTGTGAAAATCTGCGGTAGAAGTATTCCAACCTACCCATCAAGATGCCGTCTTGTCTGTATGTTGCGCTAATATGTGCTAGGGTGTCAGTTAAGACATCTCTAGATAATCTGTTGTCTTTTATTGCAGTGGCCAGAATGGTCGAAATATTCACCATGGCCGGCTCCATGCCGCGCAGCGCCGAGCTATTACGTCCTCCAGCAGAAACAATTTGTCTTTTCAAGTTTCGGATTCGCTGTTTATTTTTTCTTATTTGTGCTCGTGATCTACCGGTATCAGTTAAATTTCTATTTTCCTCCTCCAGCCTAGTTTTTTCATTCATTAAGTTCGCCATTTTAGCAACCTCTTCTATGCCTGCTGCAATTGCGGCGGTTGTATTTCCAGATTGAGTCGTGTTTTGAGATTGGCGCCGAAATTGGCGCCGCGTTCCCGTTCTTTCCGTTGTAGTATGCTTTGAAGTATGCCTAGATTTCCTTCTTTTCCTTGCTGAAGCACCTGAGCAAACATTTTCACTGGCATCGTCCACTCCTTCCCGTAGCTCGGGAATACTGCTCCCCATTGCCGTTGAATTAGCAGCTGTGTCCAGTGGTTCCGTGCCCTTCGCCTCTAAGGAGGCGAAGGGCGGTGCAAATCCACAACTTTCATCGATTGGCGCAGGCTCCATCGTGATACCCCATTCCTCAATTTGGTGAGCGGGAACGGGTGGTGTGGACGATGAACGAGGCCTGGCTGGCATTGTTGCCATCGTGCCAATCCGTTTATTAGCTTGGTAAGCGAAATGGATTGGTCTCGGATTTGATACAAAGGGCAGCACGTAACTTTCGTTAATTGGCGCAAGTTCCCCATCTATCGTAGGCAATGCCATTGCAGCACCCCATTCCTCAACTTGGTGAATAGGAACGGGTGGCCTTGGGTTTGGTGCAGGGGGTGGAAGGGGTGGTGTGGACGATGAACGAGGACTGGCCGGCATTGTTGGCCTGTTCGGTACTGTTGCCAAGGCATCAACTCTTCGTTGTAAGACCTTTAAAGAAGGATTTACGGCTCTTTCGTGCAAATCAGGGGGCAGGGGACTGGAAAAAGCACTGGTAAGAGTCCCACATAGAACCACCTTTTCGAGAAAACTTAGGTTGCTTAGCCGTCTATTGGGAATTCCCGAGAATAAGGGTATGCCGGCCAGCCGTGGTTCTATCCTGTGAAATTTTTCTTCACGGGCCCTTATAGTACGAAACTCCCCGTTAGTATGGCGAGCTCTTCCGGTTGTATGGAATACCCCGCTGCAGTTTCGTCCACTGTAATTTTGTCCTCCAATCTTTTTCATGTTAATTTCCTACATTTTTTTAAAAAACAGTAATATTTAGGATATTTTTTAATAAATAAAAGCTTTCTTGCATAAAAATTAGCACTACGCGAATCTCAAAAAGAAGAGCTAAAAAGAGGAAAAGTCCTAGGGAAGATGAATGGAAAAAACAACCCTAAGACTGACGAAATTTTTTGTGTTAATAAGATGATCTTTGCAAGAAAAAAAAGATAGAACAAAGGGAAAGGAAAGGGCAGAAAAAACGGTCCATCACAGAGACCATGATCGAAAGATTTAAAAATTTCTTCGGCGGAATACTTTCCCGTTTTCGCTCCGCACAATCCCCTTATTCTACTGCTTGCGCGGCTATTATTGCCTTCATTCCGCCTCCTCTTTTTTGAGTTTCGCGTTGATTTATAGTATAAATTTTTTCTACTATGCGCACATTTTGTGACTCGTATCCACCCCATATCATTTTCTAAATTACTGTTTGTATGTCTATATATCTGTTCTACATATCCATTTATAGTGGAATAATGATAGCAAATTTGGTAAAAATTGTAATGAGAAATTCACAAAAATAAAAATATCTTAGGAGAAACGCGATACTATGGGCAAAATTGTCTTTACAGTTCTGCGAACTTCTGCCAGTTAGTAGATAAAAGCGTTTCGTGTATTGTTGAATTATAGTGAAATGGGGCGGGTTGGCACGAATTTTGCTACATTTTCACGGAAAACAGTTATGGCAAAGAATTGCAAAGATTTTAATGAAATGGGCGGATATCAATGTTCGCAGTGTTCGAAGGAAAATGGAGCTTCCGGTACCGATGATGGTGCAGTGGATACGGAGGCTAAGATGAGTGATTTGCAAGCAAAGCTAGAAGCTCAAAAGGATCTTTATTTAAGGGCATTAGCCGATTTGGACAATTTTAAGAAGCGCATGCAGAAAGATCGGGAGGAAATTCGTATCACCATGACCGGTGCTGTAATTGAGGACCTCCTGCCCGTTTTGGATCATTTTGATCTCGGGCTACAGTCTGCAAAAAATCATGGAGCCGAAGAGATTGTGGCCGGATTTGGCATGGTTTTTGAACAGTTGAAGAGGATTTTGGCTTCCTATGGGTTGAGTGAAGTTGTTCCGCTGCACCAAAGTTTTAACCCCCATGAGCAGGAGTGTGTGCGCCGCGAATATGTGGAAAATTTGCAGGAAAACACGGTAAGCTGCGTGGTTCGCAAGGGCTACAAGCTGGATGATCGCCTGATTCGTCCAGCAATGGTGATCGTATCGACGAAACAAGGGGCCGAAGCCCATGGTTAGGGAGGATTACTATTCGCTGCTTGGCGTAGCTAAAAATGCCACCGAGGATGAGATAAAGAAGGCGTACCGCAAGATGGCGCTGAAGTATCATCCGGATAAAAATCCCGGCGATAAGGCAGCGGAGGAGAAGTTTAAGAAAATTTCCGAGGCCTACGAAGTTTTGCACGATGGGGACAAGCGGGCTGCCTATGATCGTTACGGCCATTCCGCCTTTGACAGCGGAGGGGGCCGTTCCCAGTCCTACTCTTACAGCGGAAACTTTCGCGATGCGACGGATATTTTTAGTGAGGTGTTTGGAAATAGTGGATTTGGTGATTTATTTGGCTTTGGTAGCCGTTCCCAGGCTTCGCGCAATCGTGCTTGCCGCGGTGCCGATCTGATGTACACCCTGCAAATTTCCCTAAAAGATGCGTTTACCGGAGTGGAAAAAATCATTAAATATCACCGCCATGCACAGTGCAAGGTCTGTGGTGGTACCGGTGCTGAAAAAGATACAAAGCGGACGACCTGCCCGACCTGTGGCGGTTCGGGGTTTGTGAGCATGAGCCAGGGATTCTTTCACATGCAGCAGACCTGCTCCCGGTGTGAAGGGAGCGGGTCAATTTTGGAAAAGCCGTGCGCTTCCTGCAGGGGCAGCGGTGTGGTTGTTGAGGAAAGCAAAGCTAAGGTGAAAATTCCTGCCGGTGTGTACGATGGGACAAAATTGCGTCTCAGCGGTTATGGCGAGGCGGGGCAAAATGGTGGCCCGACAGGAGACCTTTACGTGGTGATCAATGTTGCCGATGACCGCCTTTTTGAGCGCCATGAGGACGACTTGTATTGCTCGCAGAAGATCCCATTTGTCATCGCCGCCCTTGGCGGGGAGGTGGAAGTGGTGACCATCGATGGAAAATGTTCCCTAAAGATTCCGGAAGGGACGCAATGTGGCGCTGTTTTACGGCTGAAAAATCAGGGAATGCCCCATATGAATGGGAGCAACCGGGGAAGTCAGTACGTTCAAGTGGATATCGATGTGCCAAAAAGCTTGAATAAGGACCAGCGGGAAGCGCTGGAAAATTTTGCCAAAAACCTGGGTGTGACGGTGAATAAGCAGGCTGGATTTTTTCAAAAGTTGAAGGATAAAATTAACGATAAGCTCGATGATCTATGAAAGCTCCCGCTAGGCGATTTTTTAATCTTCCCCAGGAAGAGCTCTTTGAAAAGATCTTTTTAATTGATGAGTCTCCCATTGAGTGGCTTGACAAGATTCCACTGGCGGTGAAATTTCTCGCCGCCAGGGATGAAATGTTAACAATTTTTCCCAAGAATTGCGATATTGGTAGCGATGTTTTCATCCACAAATCCGTTACTCTTCCCAGTGTGTGCGTGATTCGCGGGCCGTGCTACATCGGCGCTGGAACGAAGATCCGCCCCTTTGCATATGTACGTGAGAATTGTGTGATAGGCGGACGATGCCTGGTGGGCAATTCCACGGAAATAAAAAATTCCATTTTGCTCAGCGATGTGCAAGTTCCTCATTTCAATTATGTGGGCGATTCCATCCTCGGCAATCATACCCATTTAGGGGCCGGCGCTATCCTGGCCAATTTGCGCTTGGATGGCAAGTTAATAAAAATTTTTGACGGCGAGGAAAAATTTGACACAAACCGGCGAAAATTTGGCGCCATAGTTGGCGATTACGGAGAAGTGGGCTGTAATTCAGTGCTAAACCCAGGCACGGTACTATCCTGTGGCAGCAAAATTGCTTCAAATATCAGCATTAAAGGCTTCATTGAAGAGAATTCCTTCGTTATGGATGGTAATTGTTCCTCTCCTTTTTCCTGATTTACCTGGTGTCAGGACTCATAAGAATGAGTTTAACATTATGATGGCAAACAGAAAGTCGAGATTTGACTATGATCATAGGCTGATAAAAAAAGATTTTTGACGATTGAAACCGGACTTCCCGAAGTCGCGAGGGAAGCCATGGGTGAACGACCGGAGAGTGATCAGTGAAATAGTATACGTTCTACGCAATGGTTTGAAATGGGGATGCGCTCCGATGGAATAGGTTGATAAAAGAAGAGGATTTTGGACGACTAAAGCCTGTATGGTCAGTACAATACATTCTATAACCGCATAACCTACAAGACGCTCTACAACCGCTTCAAAATCGCGTGGGAAACCGCGGGTGAACGACCGTAGAGTAATCGGTGTGATAGTGTACGTACTCCGTAACAGGTTGAAGGCCGGACGCAGTGAGGCATCCAAGACGCTCTACAACCGCTTCATTCGGTGGAGCAGGCTTGGGAGTGTTTACCAAAATTTTGCAAAAGCTATCCAAGTGCAAGACGGAAATCCTGATGATGGACGCAACCCATTTAAAGGTTCACAGGACAGCGGCGAGTTACCGATTACCCGTTGACAGGCAAAGGGTACGACACCCATTGGTTTCGGGAAGGATTGAGGCAACGGAGGACT
>JAIRMI010000002.1 GCA_031258795.1 Puniceicoccales bacterium
AACCAATGGATATATATTTTTGTCCAGCGCTCGGGATAAAATTTTATTAGGCCTTCGCTTACGACCGCTTTGGCTTCCTTCACTTTTGGGTAGCGAAGGAACCATTGTTCCGATAACTTGGGCTCAATGGGAACGTTGCCTCTCTCAGAAAAGCCAACATTGTTTTCGTATTCTTCCTCTTTTATGAGAAGTCCAATTTCTTTTAGTCGCTTTCCGATGGCAATTCTTGCATCGAATCGATCCATGCCGCACCATTCTCCACCGTGCTCGTTCAGCGTACCATTTGGATTCAGAACATCTATTATTTCGAGGTTATGTTTCTGTCCAATTTCGAAATCCACTTGATCGTGAGCTGGTGTAATTTTCAGAGCGCCAGTTCCGAAATCCTTTACCACAGCTTCATCTGATATTACGGGGATATTTGCCTCTGACAGTGGCCGTATGCAGTGCAAACCTATCAAATCTTTGTAGCGCTCATCGTTGGGATTGACAGCGACAGCAACATCTCCCGGTATCGTCTCTGGGCGCGTTGTTGCTACGGTAATATGCTCACCTGGCCGCTCTACCAATTCATATTTTACATAGTACAGTTTGCTAGTTTGCGGCACCATTTTGACTTCCTCATCGCTGAGCGCCGTTAGAGACACCGGACACCAGTTCACCATGCGCCTGCCGCGGTAAATGTAACCGCGCCTGTACAGCTCAACGAATGCAGTTAGGACACCCCGGCTATAATCAGCATCGAGGGTATGTTTCATGTTTTTCCAATCGCAAGAAACTCCAAGTTTTTGAAGCTGCTTGAAAATTATTCCCCCATGTTCGTCACGCCAGAGACAGGCTTGCTCCAAAAATTTTTCTCTGCCGATGTCTTCCCTATCGATTCCCTTTTTAGCTAACTCTTTTTCGACCCGCACTTGCATTGAAATTCCGGCGTGATCTGTGCCTGGAACCCAGAGCGTAGATTTACCATTGTGACGGGCGTAGCGAATAAGAAGATCTTGCAAAGTATTGTTGAGCAAGTGCCCCATATGCAAAACACCAGTGACATTGGGAGGAGGTATTACGATGCAAAACGATGGCTTTGAGGGATCGATTACTCTGTCGAAGCAACTATTTGACAGCCACGCTTTATACCACTTGTCTTCCACTTCCCTTGGGGAGAAAATTTTTGCCAATTCATTCATTTTAGACCGACACGGAGTAAATTTATCGGCAAAAGTCGAGCACAAATATTTCAGTAATTTTTTGCCGCGATGAATGTGGAAAAATCTTCTCCGATGGCGTCGAGGATCATGCTTTGTGAATCTTTGTCGACCTTGAACAACTTGCATGTCAACGGGATATAGTACCTAAATTCTGAATCTTCGCCCGCAAATAAAGCTTCCATTGGTTCAATGCCAATGGCATATCCGGTCAACTTGCCGCCATGGGACATTTCCCATACTTCACTTGGAACGAATTTTCGGTAAGTTATTTCGCCATCCTCTTCTTCAGTTACGTAGAAAGTAGCGTTGGCATCTTTGAATCCTTTTATATCGTCGAAGGAACTTATTTCGACAAAAGAGCAAAAGTCATCCATAATATCCATTGCCTCAGAGCGAGTTTGATTTTTAGTTTCAAAGTATAACTGAGCGTTGGCAAATCCGATAAACAAAACACTTGCAAATGCAAATACCCCAATGGCCAAGACAACTTCCAGTAGTGAAAATCCGTACCTGCGATTACTTATTTTTTGCACAATTTAGAACAGTTGTTTTGCTATCCGTGCCTACGGAAAATATTACTATTTGCGTATTCAAGAGATCTCCTACGATTTCTCGCTGAACTATCTGCGGCAAAAGTGCCTTAGGGATGGTCGTATCGTTGTCAAGGGCGCTCTCTAAAATGATGCATATATTGGGGTTGTTGAACGCATCTGCCAATTGGGAACGATCCAAGGATCCATTCTTTCTTCTGAAAAAATCACTATCGGCGAATGTATAAAATTTCTTAGCGAAGGGATTTAGGTAATCCTTATCTTGCTGCGACAGTTGGCTGCCATCGGGGTTTCGTCCGGATAGCGCCTTGATTAGTAATTCCGAATTGCCGTCGCGGTTCAGGTAAAGAATTTCTTCCTGCCCAATGAAGGGAGGCATTTCTCCATATTCGTGGCAATATGCTTTCAGTGCAGATTCATACTGTATGAACTGGATGCGCGTACGAGCCGTCAACCCGGCGTTGCGGTGTAGTATGACACCGACGGCAATCAGGCCTCCAAACAGTCCAGCAACGAATATAATTGTCAAAACACGGACCAAACCAAATGCACGTGAGCTACTGTTCATCTGCTATAAATATCATCTATTAGCCCATGTTCGTCGACATAGCCGTTTGGCCCCATGGAAAACAGCACGTAACCATCTTCAGGCTTTCCATTGTACTTATATACGTAGGGACGCCCCCATGGGTCAAGTATTTTATTCGATGACAGCTTCCACTTATGCCCATCGAGAAAATTTTTGGAATTTTTGGACAAAGAAGAGAGCATTGTAGCCGCATTTTGCTCCATTGATTGATGATTTCCCACTGGATATTCGCCACAAGCCGTATGGTAATATTCTAGCGCACAGTTCAAAATGGAAAGCTCTTCGCGAGCAATTTGATACTTGATATCGTTGTTGCGGTGTATGTACACTCTAAAAAAAACAACAAACAAAACTAGTGCTATCCCAAGTATGCATAGAATTTCTGTCAAAGAGAAGCCCCGCTTACGTTTTCCAAATTTTATATTTCCCATAGTAGGGAAAGCATACACATTAAACAACAAATGTCAATTCTTCTTTAAAATTTATAGATTTTGAAATTGCATGGTACGTAAAATTTTTGAACATGGATACGTTGCATAAAATCTATGAATAGTTTTGAGTCTTGTTGCAAAAATTTAATTAAACAACCAAATTTTTGGTTAAAGCTCCTTATTGGTGTTTTAGTGGCGGCTATTCCCATTGTTAACATCTTGGCATTCGGGTACCTTGGAGGGGCAATTAGGGAAAGTGAGGCTCAGGAGGATTTTATTCTTCCCAATTGGGACCTATCGGCGCAAAAACTGAAACAGAGCTTGCTTACGGGCATTAACGAGCTGGTGATTTTATTGTCATTTTTAGGTGGTCCGGTTGTTGTGGGATATGTAACGGGGCTTGGATTGTTCTGGGTAAGTCATTCGTTGCGGCTCCTGCTGGCGTACTGTGGTCTGGTAATAGGAGCGCCAACGGCTGTATATGCCATGCTGTACGTGGTAAACATCAATGAATTGGCATCGATGAGGATAGTGGGAACGATGTTTTGGAGGACTATCAGAACGTGGAGGTACGTAGTTATTCCGGCGATTTTGTTTCTGTGCCTGATGGTGTTGAGCATGCAATTATTGCCTACGGCAACGCTTGGAGGGCCCATATTTTTCGGTCTAGTTTTCACAATAGCTTTTATGCGCGGTCTAAAAATTGTTCACTAATAGTCATGACTACTAACCTCATTCCCGGTCTAATCGTATATCTCCTGTTCCTTATAAGCTTGAGCATACACGAATGGGCCCACGGATACGTTGCCTACAAATTTGGAGATCCAACGGCAGCGGCCCTTGGCAGGTTGACTCTTAATCCACTTGCCCATGTCGACATGGTAGGCACGGTCATCGTTCCCATTGCTATGATATTACTTGCACCAGGCTTCGTAATTTTGGGATGGGCAAAGCCGGTGCCCATTGATCCCAGGTATTTTAAGGGGCGCAAAAGTGTTTGTGAGTTACTGGTAAGTCTAGTTGGTCCGTTTTCAAATTTGTTATTGGCCATGTTTGCTTCCATTATTGGGGCTTGCTCGGTGAAATACTTTGGAGGGAATACGGCGGCGTTATTTGGCCTAATGGCCTGGATAAACATAGCTTTGTTTGTATTTAATCTCGTTCCCATACCGCCCCTCGACGGGGGATACATGCTGAAAAT
>JAIRMI010000087.1 GCA_031258795.1 Puniceicoccales bacterium
ATATTTTCGCATTTGTGGCGCCGCTTGTACAGGCTCATATCATAGGGTTGCTGGACCTTGCGGCTACTTATGGACGGGATGCATGGCTCTACCCTCCGCTGCCTCAGGCCCTCCCGAAATCAGTTAGCGTCGTACCCTTTGTCTGCCAACGGGTAATCGGTAATTCGCCTCTGGAAAGTCTTGTAGCAGTTCACCGGCGCTCACGATATCATGACACTCCCAGCTGTCAAAATAGGGCCCTGTTCTCAGCGGTCAGCAGCAACCGCACCGGCTATCCGGAAGCATTGCAGGGAGCATGTAGCTTGCTACCAAATTCACCTTTGGCTCGTCCGATGTGCCGCGGCGAAGCCCTTATTTAGGCTCGCCGCTGTCCTGTAAGTCTTTCAGCAGTTCGCCGGCCGCCCAGAAACCTCGCAGGCAGCGTGTAATTTGCTGCCAAGCCTCCCTTTGGTTCGCCCGATGTGGCGCTGGGAAGATCCCCTTTTTTAGGCTCGCCGCTGTCCTGTAAGTCTTTCAGCAGTATAGTCAAACTACTTGACAAAAGCGTATAAAGATTATACCTAGAGAATGTATGGCATACTGTACAACGGACTTAAAAAAAGAGGGTGTTGAAATAGGAAAGCACGCATACAGTAAAAGAAACGAGCGAAGCGTTTGGAGTAAGTGAGCGTGCGATATCAGCAAAGAGGAAAAACGTGCGGACTATGAGAAGGCAATGTCCGCGTACAAAAATCCTCCGCCTCTTTCCCTCTCTCTCCGACACTATTCAGTATGCTTTTCTGGAGTAAGATGACCATTGCCGAATGTGTTTACGATTGCACTACCGATGGCGAAGTCTTCAATGCTTGGGTGGAGTAAAAACGGGACGAGAAAGAAGGTGCGGACTATGAGAGGGCAATGTCCGTGTACAAAAAGGAAAACATAGTTTATGTGGATGAGAGTGGTATTGATCGCCGTCTGCACAGGCGAAGTGCCAGATCAGCAAAGGGGAAAGAAGGTGATTGGCTTTGTAGCCGGGAAGAAGTTTCAGAGGAGGAACATTGTCGCCGGGTATGCCGATGGCAGTGCCCGTTGACAAAAAGGAAGACATAGTTTATGTGGATAAAAGTGGAATTGATCGCCACCTGCATAGGCGAAATGCCAGATCAGCAAAGGAGAAAGATCAGCAAAGGGGGAAAAGGTGTTTGGCTTTGTGGCCGGGAAGAAATTTCAGAGGAGGAACATTGTCGCCGGGTATGCCGATGGCAAGACCATTGCCGAATGTATTTACGATTACACCACCGATGGCGAAGTCTTCAATGTTTGGGTGAAATAATCCCTCGTTGCAGCGTTGAAACCCGGGCAAGTGGTCCTTATGGAAATTGGGCGTTTCACAAACATCGGCGAACGTGGGAGGCCATCGAAACTGCTGACTGTTCCCTAATTTACCTGCCTCCCTACTCTCCGGACCTCAAGCCCATCGAAAAATTCTGGGCGAACCTCAAAGGAACACTTTCCAACATTCTCCACCTCTTTCCCTCTCTCTTCGAAACTATTCATTCAGTATGCTTTTCTAAAGTAAGATAACTATACATATTGCGTGTTCCTTAACTGAAATGAGTATGAAATATAAATGTCCTATATTTTTTGGCAAAAAGATTTTTGATGGTAAGGGGTGCTAATTTGGTCCTTGTTTTTTTTTCTTTTTTCCTGCTTCTAGTAACCAAGGGAGCGCTAGGACGGCTATGTTCCCGATTACTATGCATAACGTGTACACACTGGGGCTTTGGATGCCGATACCGCTTGGCGGAAAAAACCCGATGACGTAGCTAATCAGGCTTACACTCAGTCCCATGGCAGCAAGAATGATTGTAATAATTTTTCCCTTGAGGCCGCTGTAAAGGGTTGTTGCCGAGCTTTGTTGCTTAATTTTTAAAATTATGGCGGCTAGGAACATCAAAACATACATCAGGAGAAGATATTGGGCGGTCAGGTCAGTCAAAATAATAAACGCTGTGCTTATGGACTCGGCAAACACAAAGACTAGGGACAGTACGGTTGCTATGATGGCCTGTGCGAGCATGATGTTTGTTGGCATGCCGTACTTGTTCAACTTGTGAAAAATATGGGGCAAGTGTCCATGTTTCACCGTTGAATGTAGGGCACGTGGTGGTCCCGAAACCCATGTGCAAAACCACGCTATGGAACCGAATGTCTCTAAGATTGCCACTATAGGTGTTAGCCAGCTGGTGTTTAATTCAGCAAAAAACCGAGCCAAAGCCTGTGTAGCTCCTGCATGGAGCACGAGCTCTTCCTTGGGAACGACGATAGCTATGGCTAGTGATCCAAAGATGGAAACGAACAAAATCATGAGTGTGGCGAGCAGAATTGCCCGTGGGTAATTTTTCCGCGGATTTTCCACGTCTTTAATGTGATTCGCAGACATTTCCATGCCGGCAAAACTCAACAGCAATCCCAATGTCAGAGACAGGTTGTTGGGGCTAGATAGATCGGGAAAAAAAGTTTTTGCCGAGAAAGTTATCTGGGAAGGATGTCCTCTTAGGAGCCAGTATAGGCAGAGTAGAACCATCGTTAATATGGGTAAAAGTGTTCCCAGGGAACTGCCGATTGTGCTAATCGAACCCGTCACATGTATGCCGCGCAGGGTAACGATCGTGCCGCCCCAGATCACGATTAAGATTACCGCTAGCGTGAATAGGCGGCTTTCCGTAAGTGATGGAAAAATTCCGTAGGCGATGGTACCTGCTACAAAGGACAGTGCCATGGGGAAGCAAACAAAATTGTTTACATTTTGCAGCAATACGGCGAAAAAACCCACCTTTTGTCCGAGGGCATGTGAAACCCAGGTATAAATACCCCCGCCCTCGGGGAAGATGGTGGTCAACTCCGCGGAAACAAGCGCTGTGGGAATCAAAAATAAAATAGCTGCCAGGGCATAGAAAAATAGTAAGGAAAAACCGTAGGGCGCTACGGAAGGTAAACTTCTCACGCTGGCAATTGCGGAAAAATTTATCATCGCCAGAGTGAATATGCTGATCTTTGGTCTAATATGCGAAACGTGTCCCATTTTTTGGGAGAAAACGTAAATTATGATCTTTTGCAAGATTTTATTGAAAATATCGATACTAAGATGTAACCCATTGCTGCGATGGGAACGTATATCAAAATGGTGCAAAAATCCTGTTGTTTGCGACTTAGCCAATTGGCAGTCGTGGATTGGCCAAATTTTATGCATAGGCATACTATAAGCAAACCGAGAACCATCCTTATCAATTTGTTAGAGCTTATTTTTAGGCAAAACAGGGAGTTTTTCGCGCATAGTTTATGGTACAGCATTACCGTTTGCATTCCGATGGATAGTGTTGTTGCCGCCGCTATTCCTTCCACTCCAAATGATCCCATAAGTGCTATGGTGAGTACGAAATTTATGGCTAAAGCGTATAAGCCGACTTTAACTGGGGTTTTCATGTCCTTCAATGCGTGAAAGCTGCGGATTAAAAAATTTGAAATTCCTAGGAATGGGATTGTGAAGCAGTATATGGCAAGTATGGGGATGGTTTTTGCCGTATCTCCTGCACCAAAAATGCCCCATTCAAAAAATACGCTTAAAAGTTCTCGACGAATCAAAAATAAACCAACGGCGGAGGGAAGTAGGATCCAAAGCAGGATAAAGATGCCATGATTAAAAGTGTGGCTAAGGTCATCTTGTGAGCGTTTATCTGCTGCCAGTTTCGACATATCTGGAAAAATCACCGTCGCTACAGCTATGCCAAACACACCAAGGGGCAGTTCAACGACCCTGTTGGCGAAGTATAGCACGGATATGGCCGAGACGCAATACACATAGGATAAGTTTCTGGATATTAGCATGTTAATCTGAGCTATGGCCGCCCCAAAAAATCCTGGCCAGAATAGCCTCAAAACTTCGCCTATCTCGGCGTCGTATGGTGACCCGTCACCTTTGATACCAAGCCTTTTCAATGCCCAAAGTGGAACCAGACACTGCACTATTCCACCCAAAATTACCCCAAAACTTAAGCAATTGAGGAGCTCAATTCCTGATATGGATAGGGCAAATTTGCCGATTACCATCGAAGCTATCATGCACAGGTTAAGCCAGATGGCGTTTAGCGATGCCGCTAGAAATCGGCCAAAAACATTCAAGCTGGCTGAAATTATTGCTGCTACGCATACGAAAATCATGTAAGGCAAGAGCAAAACGAGAAAGTGGGCGGGTAAAGCCCATTTTTCTGTAACAAAGGAACATTTTGTGGCCAAATATGATAGTGAGCAACCAACCGCTGAAATGGCAGTCAAAACAACTAAAAGTTTCGCTATAACGGTTCTTAGCAGAGATAGTACGGCAGCAGGACCCCTCGTCATGTGTAGCTTTGACAGTACGGGAATTACTGCCGATGATAGGGCACCTTCACCGAGTAGGCGCCTGAACAGATTTGGGATTGTGAAAGCAAACAAAAATGCCGAGCCCATGTCGCTGATCCCAAACATACTGGCAAATAGCGCGTCACGTGCGAAACCGGATATTCTAGAAATGACCGTTGAGCCGGACACCAGGAATATGTTCCTTAATTTACTGCTCATTTATACGCGAGTATATATAATAATGTTTGGATGATTAGCAACTGCAATCCTTCCCAGTCGCCGTATTTCGACGAGCCCGCGTATGGATGGAGTCTTATAGCTCGCTGGTACTTCGATCATCAATCTAGCATTATCCGCTTTTTTCAAAAACGGCGAAAATGTTGTTAAAATTTCCTCTCCACGCTCATCTAACATATTGTAGGGTGGATCGATGAATATTAAATCAAATTCGGCGTTTATCTGGTCGGCGGCAGCGAAGACATCCTGGCATATAATTTTACAGGTTGGTTCCCTTTGGGCAGCTTTTTTTACCCGCCTCAAATTTTCTTCGATGGCCTGTGCAGATTTTTGATTTTTCTCGATGAATATTCCCGCGGAAGCTCCTCTGCTGATAGCCTCGAGACCATAACTTCCCACTCCTGCGAATAAGTCGAGGAAGAATGCGTTAACCGAGCGTCCTTTTATAGATGAGAAAAGAGCTTCGCGGATGTAATCCGTTGCAGGACGTAAAAATTCCGCCTCCTCTGGTACTACCAACTGTATACCTTTCGCTCTACCTCCCGTTATTCTCATGTTTCTCTTTCGTGTAAATATTCAAAAGCTCACTAAAATCATGCTCCCGCGAACTACTTACTATAACATATTTGTAGCGATTTGCAAATGATATTTCGTTTTTAGAGGTGCGTAGGCGATTCTCCATTTCACAGTTATTTTCTGAGCCACGTTTACGCATTCTTTTCTTCAAAACTTCGAGATTTTCCGGCTCTATGAATATGGAAATAATGTCGATGTCCAGATTTTTGTTTATTATTTGTAAAAATCCCTGCACGTCGATAACTAAAATCACATTTATGCCCTTGGATATTTTCTCCAAAATGTCCTTTTTTAGCGAACCATAATAATGCTTGCCATGTATAAGGGCGTATTCTAGGAAAGCTCCACTGCCTATCCAGGATAGAAAATTTTCCTTGGAAATAAAATGGTAGTGCTTGCCATCAATTTCACCCTTCCGCGGAGGACGAGTTGTGGCGGTTACGGAGCGTGTTAAGCTACCATCGGAGATATGGGCCAAAAGTGTGTTAACTACGGTATTTTTACCGATTCCGGCGGGCCCAGATATAATAAATAATTTTCCACATTTGACCATTTCACTCGGATTACTGTTGGCGCATCATGGGAAACAAAATCGTATCCCGGATGCTAGGAGCACTTGTAAGCAAGGCTACAAGGCGATCAATTCCGATGCCAATCCCTCCAGCGGGAGGCATGCCGTATTCCATGGCTAGGAGAAAATCATTGTCCAGGTTTTGCTTTTCTTCGCCGATTTGTGCTTCAAACATTTCCCGTTGAATGATGGGATTATTTTGTTCGGAGTAGGCTGGTGCAATTTCCTGCCCATTTATGCATAATTCGAAAACATCTAAGTGATGCTGATTGTTGACATTGAGCTTTGCCAGTGGACATAGTTCCCGCGGGAGTTGTGTTACGAATGTTGGCTGTATTAAATTCGGCTCGATGAGCTTACTGTAGACGTCTTGGGTAACTTCAAAATCTTCCAGGCTTGAATCGGTTTCAAGTCCGGATTTATGGCAAAACTCGAGCTTCTCTTCCTTGCTACTATTGAACCAATTTTTATTTCCTGTCAGCTTAATGACTAGATCCGAGTAGGTCTCTATTTGCCATTCACCATCGAGATTGATATCGGTTCCATCGAAGCGTTTGACCGTGCTTGTTCCCAACACAGTTTTGCAGAGATGCTGTGTAAGGTC
Source organism: Puniceicoccales bacterium (assembly GCA_031258795.1). Classification (GTDB taxonomy): domain Bacteria; phylum Verrucomicrobiota; class Verrucomicrobiia; order Opitutales; family JAIRKQ01; genus JAIDVZ01. The sequence continues at coordinate 6,372 of JAIRMI010000087.1, forward strand.
ATAAATTAGGACCATCATCCCTTTGTAGTCGGTGTAAGCCTGATATATTTCAATCATTGTGAACTCCGGACTGTGCTTCCTCGATAGCCCTTCATTTCTAAAAACACGACCAAGTTCAAATACGCGGTCAAACCCGGCGATGAGCATGCGCTTTAGAAATAATTCGTGGGAGATGCGCAGGTAGCAGTCCTGGTCTAGCGCATTTATGTGAGTTGTAAATGGCCGGGCCGCCGCACCACCGGCAACCATCTGCAAGATCGGGCAGTCCACCTCTTCAAAGGATCTATTCCATAAAAATTTTCTAATTTCCTTAATGATCTGGCACCTCATTTTTGCGCGCTGGCGCGATTCCCCGTTAACGATCAAATCCAAATACCGCTGCCTGTAAATTTGGTCACTATCTGTCAATCCATGCCATTTATCGGGGAGCGGTCGCAGAGACTTAGAAACAAGCGTTATTGAGTCCGCTCGCACGGTGATTTCGCCGGTAGAAGTTTTAAACAATTTACCGCTGACACCAACTATGTCTCCTATGTCAAGCTTGGTAAATTCGGCATATTTTTGATCTCCGAGAGCGTTCTTTGTGACATATATTTGAATTTGCCCATCCCGGTCAAGCAGCTTTAAAAAGCTTGCTTTGCCCATGAGGCGAAACGCTACTATGCGACCCGCTACACTGACTTCCTTCTGTTCCTCGCTATCTGGTTCGAATAAGTCTATCGCTTCGCGGGATGTATATTTTTGCTCGCAATTGCTCAAAAAGGGATTTTCCCCATTGGCGCATAGTTCTGCCAATTTCGCTGATCGTACAGCAAAAATATCACTCTCATTTACTACATTGTTGTTAGTGTCCATAATAACTATGGCGCCATTTCGCAAAACAACGCCACTTTTTCAAGTTAAAACGCAATGGATGCTTTTACTCTCTCACTTCACCATCTTCCGGCGCTTTGCTGCCCTTAAACTGCTGCACCTTATCGAGATGGGGACTTTTAAATGTGTCCGCCCCTTTCTGTGACGCAAATCTTCTCCCTCCAAATGAACTGCTATCAACGAAGGCGTTTTGTTTTACCTCAGAAGCAGCTTTATTTTGATGATTTATAATTTTATGGTTCATATTTTCCCTGGTTGATTTATATTTTACTGCGCGCAATGGTCTACGCTTAATGCGTAATGGTCTACGCCTAATTGTTGCTTTTGGCGACGATTCTGACTTGCGAAATTCAGACTTAGGTGGCTTAGATTGAGACGATTTTGATTTATGTGGCGGGGCAAACTTTGTTGGAGAAATGAGAGCCTTACCTGCGAGGGGAATGACGTTCATGTATTGGTCGAATTCGGATGTGCTGCTGTTGATATCGACTATGGTCGGAGATATTAGATAAATTCTTTCCTTAAGTTCCGTCTCACTCTTAGTCGATCTGAATAAAAATCCGATAAACGGCAAATCCATAATAATCGGAATTCCCGATTCTTTTTTGCTATGGGTTTCGTGAAAGTAACCGCCAATCAAAAGACTTTGCCCTTCGTAAAGAACAGCTTGCGTATTTATGGAGCTATTATTGTTCGTTGAATTTGATGCGTCTCCATTACCATCCTGAGGCGGAATAATTCCGCCATCTTCTATGTTGACAAACATCTTCATCTTGTGCTTACCATCTTTGTTTATGTCCCCGGGAATAATGTGGGGAACTACTCGCAACTTTGTTGCTGCTGTTATGGAATACATATTAGCGCGATTTCCGGTAGTTTTAGAGTATAGTGTGGTGCTTTTTTCCACAACTGCACCGACATTGTCCAATGTGAGGATGGAAGGTTTGGCAATGGCTTGGCTGTTTCCGATGGATTCCAGGGCGCTGACGTAGGAGGATATGTCATATTTTTTCAATATGCCAGTTAATTTCGTAAAGGCGTTCCCATCTCCACTGATAGTTTCGCCACTGCTAACATTACTGTTACTAGATTTAATGTTTAATATATTATTATGCCTGGTATCAATGAGACCAAGTGCACTTAAAGCAAAATCTAAACCGTTATTGCGGCTAATATCCATAATGGCAACGTCGATTTTTATGACTTCGCAGGGCACATCGAGTTGCTTTATAATATCTTCGTAAAACGTCATATTTTCATAGCGATCGCGTATAATTACGGAGTTCAGTCGTTGATCGCAAGTTATGAATCCGGGCAAAGATGAGGAAGAACTGATGTTTTTGGTCCCATTTTCCGAAGATCCTTTTTCTGATTTGACTTCCATTGGCCTGCTCGGGGAATCATTTCTTGTTTCTACTACTAGCGCATCCACTCCCTGCACTTTTCGCGCTCCACCCTTGTCCATATCAACGCTCATTCCGGAGACAGATGACCCACTTTTGCCAGAAACGATGCTTTGCAGGAGCGTAGCTACGCCTGGCACCGTAAGAGAGCCGTCATTGTACGTGAAGCTCATATCATAGGCCCAGGCGTATTTCAAAGGGAAGGATTTTACGATCGTTGTGTCACTGATTTTTTCTGACACGAATTTTTCAGACAAGTCTTCGATCGTCTCCAAATACTTTGGCGGTGCAGTAACTATTAGGATGTGGGCATCGGGTATGGAGCGGAAAGAAAAATCTGAGCTACTGAACCCCAGGTGCCCGATTATGTCCGAAAGAACGACGATCCCTGCACCATCCATTTTGAAAATTTTCGTTTTCAGTTCACTGCCCTTATAAACATATAAAATTTTTCCGTCGTAAAACCATGTCAAACCATAGGCTCGTGTTACGTGGTCCCAAAAATCGGATGGGGACATTTTGTTAAACCTTCCATTTACTATATCAGTTATGTTCGGGCTAATAACGACACTGATGTTCTGCATGGAGCAAAAATCTTGGATGAGATCGCTTAGCTTTTGATCTTTGGAAAAGTGGTAATAATAGGATTCCGAAAACGGGATCGTCATGCTATGTGCCTTTTCGATCGTTTCACCAAACAGGCGAATTGAACAAAGAAGCACAATTACAAGGGATACTGCCTTTAGGAAATTTTTCATTTCACGTGAAAACGGGTTAGCAACGGTGACAAGCCGGCTGCCACGCTTTTATGCTCCGCAGCGGCCAACCAAAAATCTACATTTCTTACGAAGGATTCAACGTGATCCAGCAAGCTGTCCACGGTCAATTTTTCCAGCAATATTTTTCTAACTATGGATATTCTACGTGACCTTTGATCTACGGATAGAACATCGTTGTTATCTTTTATCCTCGCAAAATTCCACTGCAGTAGCTGTTTTAACTTTGCTTCGGCAGAATTGTTTGCAGGAAGCGCCTCTCCCATACAACCTTGAAATATAACATAAGTCTTGCTAACTGGAATAAAGTTTACATCGATGACATCATCTATTACAACGGAATAGGATCCATCATCACCCTCATTCCAATGTTCAACCATTAAAAATTCTGACAAAACATTAACTATTTCTTCCCAAGTCATGCATAAACACCTATCCATGGTAGGATATGACCGTATTCTGGCAAGATAAATTTTGTTACGCTAAGTTTTTTGCCAGAAATTTTTCCACCTCGCTTTCGTGGATGCGTATTTGTTCCGCTGTATCGCGGTATCTAATTGTAACCGCATTATCGGCAAGGGAATCAAAGTCCACAGTTAGGCAAAATGGCGTTCCAACCTCGTCCATTCGGCGGTAGCGCCTTCCTATTGCTCCGCTTTCATCATAGTACACATTCCAGAGATTTCTCAGTTCATTGCATATATTTCGGGCCTTAATTACTATTTCTTCCCTATTTTTCACGATTGGTAGTACGGCCAATTTTATTGGAGCTATTTTCGGAGCAAATCTCATAACTACGCGCTTTTCACCACCAATTTCGTCCTCGGCGTAAGCGGCGCATAAAACAGCTAACAACGTGCGATCGACCCCCACTGAGGGTTCGATAACATGTGGAATATACTTACGCTTCGTCCCTTCATCGAAGTATTCCATGGATTGTCCGCTTATCCTTTGATGTTGTTCGAGATCGAAACAGCCCCGGGCGGCAATTCCTTCCAATTCCTGAACGCCAAACGGATACTTAAAAGTGATGTCTGTACACGCCCTGGCGTAGTGGGCTAATTTTTCCTTTTTATGGACGTCTAATCCAAGCATGCTATCGGGCAATCCGATGCTTTTATGCCAGTTGAGGCGCTCCTTTATCCAGTATTCGTGCCAATGTTGCCAGGATTCTTCGCTGTCGTCGATGAAAAACTCCAGCTCCATTTGTTCGAATTCCCGGGAACGAAAAATAAAGTTTCTTGGTGTAATTTCGTTTCTGAATGATCTGCCGATTTGAGCGATACCGAATGGTATCTTGACCCGCGTATTATCCAGGATATTTTTAAAGTTGATAAATATACCCTGGGCGGTTTCCGGACGCAGGTAAGCTACCGATGTGGAGTCGTTAAGCGCACCGACGCATGTCTTGAACATTAAGTTAAAGTCACGGGATGGCGTCAGGGAACCGGGCTTATCCGTGGCCGGCGAAGGAATTAGGGCGTATTCTTCCTCCTCAGCCTCCGTGTAAGGCCTGAGAACTAGAGCATCCAACTTTCCCATTGCCGCCAACTTGCCCTTAAGGAGTTTTGCCTTGCTTTCGGCAATTTGCTCCATGTCTGGCGATTCCAAAACGGACACATAGCCAATAGGGTTTCCATCGACGCATACCTTTGAAAAAAATAGCTGATCGGCGCGAAAGCGCATTTTCGATTCCTTACAATCCACCATCGGATCAGAAAATCCAGAGATGTGCCCAGAAGCCTTCCACACGTCCGGATGGGAAATTATGGAACAATCGAGTCCCGCAACGTTTTCCCGGTGGCGTACGATGTTGTTCCACCACGCATCCTTAATATTTCTTTTTAATTCCACGCCGAGGGGGCCATAGTCGAAAAACCCATTCAATCCACCGTAAATATCTGAGGACTGAAATATAAACCCCCGCCTCTTGCACAGAGATATTATCTTTTCCATGGTGCTTCGCTGATCATTTTCGCCCATGGCACCAATGCCTAGCACAGCTTCAAAGTTTTTCAATACATATTTGCCTTAGTGGAAAGGTATATTGCCGTGATGCCATTGCTAAAATTGTTAAAAAATCTTTACATTTGTTCGAAAGAATGTTATAATTTTAACCTCGAAATCAATTTAAAGAGGAAAGAAAATGAGCGGTGAATCGCATAGAATACATGTGCATGTGCAAGGAACAGGAGCGGAAAGTTTGCCGACTGATCCAGGTATTGCGTCCGTGGAAGGAAACCGATCAGCTTTTTCAACACAACAAAAAACGCAAATTCAAAACCTGCATAACAGGTTTGTAGAAAAAAGAGAAATTAGGAGCTTAACTGCCCAAGCCCGTAGAGATATTCTAGCTCTAAATGAGGAATTGGAGAAAGCTTTTTCTAGTAAGGAAGCCCTAAATACTTTCGCCCGTAACACGCTTGGATTAAGAGATGATGAATTCGATGCTAACCAGTTCTCTGAAACAGATTTGCAAACCTTAAAAAATATGGTGATGGGAGAACTTGCAGAGGCTCGAGCTAAAAAATATGGATGGA
>JAIRMI010000054.1 GCA_031258795.1 Puniceicoccales bacterium
TATCCCAAACACTGTCATTGCTCCGCTGTGTTCCAAAACGCGGTTGCATTGGCTATAAACCCGATTTGCATTCCTCTCATCAAAGACTTGTACCAACAAATGCCTAATGGCCTCTCTTATTCTACTGAGATCCTCGGCCGATTCTCCCCGGGACATGAAGATGGGCGCAAAAATACGACGAAAATTGCGTTCATATTCCTTAAGGAGAGCGCTATCAGCTACATCCACACCTGCCTCATCACATAAACGCGTAAACACTCGCTCTAGGGATTTTTGAAGCCGTGATACATCCGAAGCGATGCATACAGAGCTGGAAATTGGTCGCTTTGCAAGCACAGCACGGGCTTCCAAAATACGATCGCAGTACCTTGGAGCTCCTAACTCGCCTAGGCAAATTTCCTGAACGGGCCTGATCACTCGACCACAAAATTCACCCGCCTTCACCTCATTTTGCTTCCCCATGGATAGGCAAATGCGGCCACGCAAATTATTAGCTCGTAATCTACTCGACGAAAGCGACTGAATCAAATCGGACATTTTCTCAATGGAAAGCTAAAGAATAGATTGTTCTGGTGGTAGCAAGCTTTTTCTCACAAAAAATTATTCCACCACTATATTATCACCTAATTCAAAATTTGCAAACACATTTTTTACATCGTCCAAATCGTCCAATTTTTCCATTGTTCGCATAAGCTTATCTGCAACATCCTGGTCCGTAATTTCAACGACATTATTCGGAATATAAGCCAACTCCGAGGATTGCACCGCAATTTTAGCTTCGGATAAAACATTCTCCAAGTTGTAAAATTCCGAAATGGGACACAATACCTCATAACATTCTTCGTCGTCGGTTTTCAGATCATACGCACCGGCACTGAGCACCATGTCCATCAATTTGTCTTCTCCAATGGCTGATTTTGGGATAAAAATTTGACCAACTCGCTGAAAATTAAACATTAGCGCCCCAGGCGTAGCTAGGTTCCCTCCGCACTTGGTCAATGTGCTCCTAACCTCGCTTGCCGCACGATTTTTATTGTCCGTCGTAACTTCAATGACAAGGCCAATCCCACCGGCAATGTACGCCTCGTAGAGCAATTCTTCAATTGTGAATCCCGGCACCTCGCCCGTGCCCTTCTGAATGGCTTTTTTAATGTTTTCAGCGGGCATGTTGGCAGCTTTTGCTTTTTGGATGAGATTCCTCAATCTGGCGTTAAAGTCTGGATCACCACCGCCCAGTCGGGCTGCAATTGTCAATTCTTTGCCAATCAAACTAAACAACTTGCCACGCTTTGAATCAACGGCCTCCTTATGCCTCTTAGTTGTTGCCCATTTACTATGTCCTGACATATTTATCCTTCTATTTCGTAAAATCCTTCTTCTTTCGCCCATGCTTGCCCTTTTTCGCCGGCAAATCTGCTTCAAGTAACCGTTCCACCTGCATATCTCTGCGCCTAGATACTATATGTTGTTGCACAATAGTCAAAATATTTTGTACGGTCCAATATAAAACTAAGCCCGAGGGGAAACTGTAGCAGCAAAGTAAAAAGATTAGGGGCATTAACTTGAAAATCGTCTTGGAAGATCCATCCGCGGATGGCATTGGCGTCATGTGCATCTGGAGCGCCATTGTAACACTCATGATCAGGGGTAAAATATTGACTGGGAAGCCGCTAATGTACGCTATTGTATCAGCAATCGACAAATCTTTTATCCACAGAAAATGGGCAAAGCGCAACTCCGATGAAGTTCGTAGCATAAAATATAGACCGAAAAATATGGGAATTTGAATAAAAATTGGTAAACAACCGGCCGCTGGATTGATGCGATGGAGCTTAAATAGCCTCATTGTTTCGGACTGAATTTTACTCGGATTGTTTTTATATTTCTCCCTGATCGCCTTAAGGGGCGCCTGTACAGCGGACATTTTTTTTGACGCTCGAACCTGGGCGGTCGTCAACGGCCATAGACATAATTTAACTACGACGGTAAGAAGAATTATCGCCAATCCCCAGTTTGGCAGGAAGGAGTAAATGCCCAACATTATGAACAATAAGAACTTACTTATGATTCCAAAGAATCCAAACTGCATAACAAGATCCTGCCTGTTGTGCATCCTATCCAAGCGAACGAGATCCTTTGGGCCAACGTAAAAATCCAAATCAAGCCCATATTCACCCTGGGCTGCAACGTCATCGATTTTAAACATCATTTCCGCTGCAATCCCTTCATCCTTGTGGCCTAGGGCGCTATCATTTAGTAGGACTGGCCGCGCACAAAACCCATTGGCACGAATGGATGGGGTTAGAATGGCGGTAAAAAATTGATTTTTTATGGATCCCCAAACGATATTCCTTTTTTCGGAGATGTAGTCACGGCTATCTCGCTTGCCAAGGCCGAAGAAACCTTTGCTCGCTATGAAGTCCCGCGATTTTATAAATTCAGCGGATTTCCCATCGTAGTATCCAAAATTCAAATAATCACCGCTGACGTCCCCCTCCGTGGCAGGAATGCTTCCCAAATTCAGGCTGATTTTCTTCAGAGACATAGCCGTATCCGAATGATTTAGCAAAACCGTCCTATGTTTTATGAGATAGGCATTCGATTCCTTGCCGTCTCTTTTTGGCAAAAAATAGCTGCGTTCGATTCCAAACCCATCCTCATCGATCCTAGAAAATACAACGGCTTGGTCATCAAACGATTTAACCGAAAACCCGGAAACATATGCCTCTCCATCACCATGAGACAAGCCGATGAGTAACCCGAGGGCTGGGCAGCGTTCCCCTTCATTGAATATGATTAAATCTTCGCCATTTTGTATTTTTTTGTACTTTTTTAGAAACACGCGATCAATGGCCCCACAACCCACGGAAAACTCCACTTTTACCAGATCATTTTCCAAAACAACTTTTTCATCTTTGACTATCGGAGCCGAGTACCTAGCAACTTTCTCTGTTTTTTTACTTTCATTTTTTTTGCCGATTGGCTTTTTCTGAATGGCTTGGCTGCTCCTCTGCTCATTTTCACTGACTGCACCATGCTTGCTGGAATCAAGCTTAAACATCAAAACAAATGCGCATATTACGCACAAAATTCCAATAATTTGATTTTTTTTATCCATTGCGATCACCAGATAGATTCACGGCCTGGTAAAATTTGCAAGCGCAAAACATCCCCCGAGAAAGCAAAAGATTTTATTTGTTGCAACGGTGGCGATCCCAAGTACAACTTCGCCTCATCAGCATGTACGGATTAAGCATAAAAATTTTTGCGCTTGGTGGTGGTTCGATGTTCTTCTTGATCGTGATGTTTGCAGTACTGTTGCTATATATTGTTGAGCGGGCAATTTTTTTACACAGTGGCAATGTAAAACCGCAGCAATTTATCGACGGAATAATTGCACTTCTCGCCAATGATCGGTACAAAGAAGCCATAACCATTTGCGAGGAAACCTCCGGATTCGTGCCAGCAATGGTGAAAATCACTTTGTTTTTCAGTAAGGAAAATGCAGCCATGCTCGATTATGCCGTTAAAAATTTTGCCATGTCTGTAATCCCAACCCTTGAAAGAAAGCTGCGTTCCATAGCGCTCATTGGTAAAATTGCACCCATAATGGGATGCATAGGTGCCTGTGTGATATTTTTTAAATTTATGGCAAACAGTGCCGTTGACACCAGCTACCTACAGTCAGAATCGCTTTTCGCATTGGTAAAAAATATCCTGATAATCGTTCCCTTTTCCCTCTTTATCAACGTGTTGGCTAATGTTGGATATAGCTTCTTGTATGGGCGTGTGCGGACGCTCATATATAACATGGAATGGAGCTACGCGGAAATGACAAATTATCTGCCAAAAACAAATGAAAAGTGATCCATTCGAGGAAATATTTCACACGGAGTTACCAGTTCCAAATGCTACCATCGACACGTTTGTTGTAATTTGTGCCCTGATCATAATCGGCTTAGGGCTTTTAACTATCCATCGGCTCATCCTCCCTGCTGGCCTGGGCATCGAACTGCCAAACTCAAAAGAAGTTCAATATTTGCAAACGGCCCATACGATCACCGTAAAATCCGAAAATTTACTCATAGTGGATGATGAAATTTCATCCCTAAAAACGCTTAAGCGCGACATGGGGGCCAAAATTACCCAGAGAGAAAAATTTAACCCTAAAACCCCGATTTTGCTCAGAATGGATGCGGCAATTCCCCTTCAAACGGCGGTAAATATCTGCGAAATTCTAAAAAGCCTCGGATTTTCAAATGTACACATAGCACTCAACAAATCTTTTTAAGAAGAAATTTTGTTGAGAAAAACGGTATATTTTTAAGCTAGGTTCCGTGGCCAAAATAAACATTCTCCCCGAGGTTGTGTCCAATCAAATCGCTGCCGGTGAAGTAGTTGAGCGTCCCGTTGCGGTTGTAAAAGAGTTGATTGAAAACAGTATCGACGCCGGTGCGGATCATATAATCGTGCGCTTTTTTCACGGAGGAAAGCAGCTGATTAGTGTCGAAGACAATGGCTGCGGAATGGGCGAAGAAGATGCCCTAATGTCCTTTAAACGACATGCAACGAGCAAAATTTCTAGCCTTGAGGACATCAATACCATAAAAACTTTTGGATTTCGCGGGGAAGCCTTGCCATCCATCGCCAGCGTATCGAAGTTTACCATGCGCACGCGGGGAGATAGCGAAGATGGCCACGAAATCTGCTATAACGGTGGAAAGTTTGTATACAGCAAAGCATTCGGCATGCCTAAGGGAACGTCCATTCAAGTTGAGCAGCTTTTTCACAATGTGCCGGCGAGGCGAAAGTTTCTGAAAACCGACCAAACGGAGGTGGATCACATTGTCGAGCTCGTAAAAAATTTCGCTTTTGCGGAAAAGTGTGTCAAGTTTGAACTATTTTCCGAAGAGCGTAAAATTTTCCAGTCCCCAATGGGGGATAGTTGGGTGGAGAGGGTCGACCAAATATTTTGCCCAAACGAGCGACTCTTGCCCATCTCATGCGAGCATAATTGCTGCTCCATTAACGGGGCAATTTGTGACCCTGACAGCGGTGCGCCATGTCGCCGATTCCTATCGTTTTTTGTCAATCGCAGGTCGGTGGAAAGTAAGCTTCTGCGCTTCGTAGTCAGTGATGCCTTGAGTCCCATCCTTCCTCGGCACCGGGAAATAATAGCCTGCTTGCTTGTGACAATCGACCCTGATCTCGTCGATGTCAACGTGCACCCAACTAAAAAAGAAGTAAGGTTTAGAAATGAGCAATTCGTCAAGGAATGCGTCCAAAACGCCATAGTCGCCGCCCTGCATATGCCACCGCAGGCACAAAGGGAAAACTTCACAAAAATCATTATGCCCCAATGTGTGACCATAGCTAACAGTCCTTCGGTACAAAATTCTTTGAATTGCGGTCACCATGCTCGCCTCCCAGCGGTGGCGCAGAAATCAATATTTCACAGCAGCGTTGAAATTTTCCCGAAACCTCGCGACGAACTGGGGTGGAGGTTCATCGGGAAAATATTCGACAATTGTGCCCTCTTCGAAAGTGCTACGGGCATGGTGGTGTTCAACATACGATTAGCCGTGCGTAAAATTTTGTTCGAGCAACTTAAGCAAAACAAACAAGGGAGCGAGCAACAGGGATTGCTCATACCTATTGACGTGCTAGCGAGTGATTCCGAATCAGAAGCCATCGACGCATTGACAGTTTTTTTTGAGAAAAAAAGCATAGATATTTACCAATTTGGGAAGAATCACTACCGTGTCTCAAGCATTCCTGCCTGGCTATCCCCAAGTCAGGTGGAAAATTTTATCCGTGATGTGGTCCAATCTTCATCGGAGTATGATTTCAATGAAAAAACCACCTCAACGGAGGAGAGCTTTTTCAAGATTGCTTCGCGCCACGCCAAATACGAACACTACACAACGGGCGACAGTATAACTGCCCTAGCGAATGAACTCCTTAAATGTGAAAACTTTTCCCGCGGACCGGACGGCGAAACACCGTTCTTCGAAATAGCAAGGTGTGATTTCCTAAAGCGTTTTCCCTTTTTGTGAAGTTTGTTTTCCCTTCTCCAATTGGAACGATAAATACGCATGAACGTATTTCATCATTGACATTTAGACCTAAACGGGGTACCATCTTCCCTCAAGGTGCAAAGGGATGGGGACATGACAGGAAAGCTTGAGAGGCAGGAGCATGATACTGGTTTGAATCCAACTCCATCATCGGCTGCGACTCACGGCGATCACAACGTTGATACGAGTGTATAGTCATCTTACTTTAGAAAGGCATAATGAATAGCGTCGAAGAGAGAAGGAAAGAGGTGGAGGATATGAGAGAGTGTTCATTTGAGGTTCGCCCAGAATTTTTCGATGGGATTGAGGTCCGGAGAGTAGGGAGGCAGGTAAATTAGGGAACAGCCGGCCGCCTCGATGGCCTCACACGTTCGCCGATGTTTGTGAAACGCCCAATTTCCATAAGTACCACCTGCCCTGGTTTCAGCGCTGCAACGAGGGATTGTTTCACCCAGGCATTGAAGACTTCGCCATCGGTGATGCGATTGTAAACACATTCGGCAGCAATTGTAAATACATTCGGCAATGGTCTTGCCATCGGCATACCCGGC
>JAIRMI010000005.1 GCA_031258795.1 Puniceicoccales bacterium
ATAGTCAATGACAAGGTGCAGAAATTATTTTCCCATGATGGCAAAATAATACACATCGAGGTTAAATTGGAACATACGCCAAATAAATCTAGGGAAAACGAATTCGTTGCCCACGGAGAAATAAAAATAGGTGGGCAAAACTTGAATGCGAGAGCAGCCAGTGGTGACCTCTATAAGTCAATCGACATGATGGTAAATAAATTGGACAGGCAGCTGACTGACAAAGTGAAAGTAGAGGGTGATCATCGCAAAAATAGGCAGGAAACCACTTTGCCAACCTACGTTCCATCTACGGAAGCAAGTTAATATAGAGAAAGGTAGGGTCCTTGCCCCATTGGTCTCTATTAGGTCCGTTTTCACGCTTAAAAAATGGCAAGAAATATTTTGACAACGGATTTAATAAATGCATCAAACCTGATTATTGATGATCGATATCAAGATCGAGAGTTTGACAAAGCGCTTTGGGATAGTTACCGCCCTCGATGACATCAATTTGACAATTAACGCCGGGGAATTGTTTTTTCTGTTAGGGCCAAGTGGCTGTGGAAAAACTACGCTCCTCCGCACATTGGCTGGGTTTTACACGCCAAACAGTGGTCGCATATTATTTGGCAATAAAAACGTTATAAAGTTACCACCGCACAAACGCCACGCCGGAATGGTTTTTCAAAGCTACGCTCTGTGGCCTCACATGACCGTTACGCAAAATGTAGCTTTTGGGCTTGAACAAAAAAAATTACCAAAGGCGAAAATCCGCAGCATTGTTGCCGATATGCTTGCAAAGGTGCAACTTGAACAGTACGCGGATCGCAAACCAAACGAGCTTTCCGGTGGCCAACAGCAGAGAGTGGCTTTGGCTCGGGCACTCGTAGTTAAGCCTCGTTGTTTGCTCCTGGACGAACCGCTATCCAATCTCGATGCTCAACTGCGCAATGAGATGCGCTGTGGAATTCGAACCATATGCAAAGAGCACAAATTGACCACCGTTTACGTTACCCACGATCAAAAGGAGGCGCTTTCCATAGCGGATAGGATTGCGGTGTTTTCCCATGGCAAAATAAGGCAAGTCGGCACTGCTATCGAATTGTATAGACGGCCACAGTCAAAATTTGTAGCAAAGTTTGTAGGTGATACCAATATTGTCGAAGGTGTAATAATACAAGTTGGTGCGGGAGAAGCGGTTGTACGCACGAAAATAGGCAGCTTTCGCGGCGTTGTTTGTCCGGGTAATAGTGATGTTAGGCCGGGCAAAAAAGTTTACCTGTCCATCCGCCCGGAATGCCTGACACTGAGTAGTGTTCCGATGGATGAGAATTGCATAAACGGCAATGTGGGAAATGCTGTATATTTTGGAGAAGTGGCCCACTATGACTTCAAAAAAAATGGCGTCAATATGCGCATATCTGAGCTGAATCCAACGAATTTTGAGCGCCTACAACGCGCAAAGGAAGTGTATGCTCACGTGTCAAGCAGTGACGTCGTAATCCTAAGTGAGTGAAAGTATGTCGAGGCTAAGCAGATTGTCGATTTTACTTTCAATATTTATCATCATAGTTGTACCATTTATTTTGCGCGATAAAACGAAAAGCGTGGTGCTCGATGGCAGTTTGGACACGATTGTCATACTAACCCCTCACAACGAAGTACTTAGACAGGAGTATGGTCAGGGTTTCCAAAAATGGTATAAGGCTAAAACGGGAAAGGATATCAACATTGATTGGCGCTATCAGGGTGGGGGACAGGAGACTTCGCGGTACATAGAGTCGACACTTTCCAACAACTTCATGAATTATTGGATCAATGAGCTCGGTCTGCCATGGTCCAGCGAGCGGGCTGCAGCTTTCGCGGCACGCAGTGCTAAGAAAATGGGGGAAGGAAATGCTTTACAGGACGAAATGTACGATAAATTTGTGCATTCCAATGCGGGGTGTGGTGTTGACGTATTGTTTGGAGGGGGTATTTATGAGTTCATTTTGCAGGCGGACAGAGGAAACATCGTTACCTGTGACATCCTGCATGAGAGCCCGGATCTCTTTTCCGATAGCACGATTCCGGAATTTTTTGCCGGCGGAAGACTATGGGATCATGATGGGCGCTGGTTTGGTTCAGCGTTATCATCTTTCGGCATAATATACAATGCCGAAGCGCTGCTCTCAGAGGGCATTAAAATTCATCCGAGGACGTGGGGTGATCTGGCTCGTCCGGAATATTTTCGCAAATTAGCCGTCGTCGATCCTACTAAAAGTAGCTCCACTCTAAAGGCATTCAGCATGCTGATACAGCAGCAGATGCAAATAGCCTACGAGAATCTCCGCATTAAAAAGAATATCAGCAAGCTTTCGCCCGAAGACGAACTAAAGGTAATATCCGAGGGATGGCTGGCGGGATTGAGAATCATCCAAAAAATTGCCGCCAATGGCCGGTATTTCACCGAATCGGCCACAAAACCGCTCATTGACGTTTCGACGGGCAATTGCTTGGCCGGTATTTCCATTGATTTTTATGGGCTTTCGGAGGTGCAACATCTCGAAAAACGCGGCGGGAGCAATCGGATGAAATTTGTGGTTCCCTACGATATGCCCGGTAGTGCTTCTGATCAGCAAAACAATCATTTTGAGAATAGCGAAGAAGGTAGGTTTAAGTTCATTTTGCCCTACGGCGGCGGGGCGCCTTCGCCGGATCCAATTGCCGTACTTCGTGGTACGAAACGGCCAGATTTGGCAAAAAAGTTTATCGAATATATAGTCTCCTTGGATGGGCAAAAATTATTGGCATTCAAAGCCGGAACGGACGGAGGTCCGGTTAAATCAACAATGTGCAGAACCCCGATTTTAAAAACGATTTACGAAAAAAAATATGAAAAATTTCGCGTTAATCCGGACCTAAATCCCTACGAAGCAACGGCATCGTTTGTGTGCCATGACGAATGGACTGATCCCGTGTTTGAAATTTCCGGGTTAATAATAAGGTTGGCCTTTATAGACAATAACATAGAGCTTGTTGATGCTTGGGGAGCGATTTTGCGGGCCCGTGCGGAGGGACGGCTGCGCGATGCGGAAATTGCGGAAATGATCATGGCAGATTTATCCGGATTGAGCTACGAGGAAGTAATAAACAAAGTATCGAGCAGGTTCAACGATAAAAATATCGCTCTGGCGTTGAAATTTCAGAATGATCTCTGCGATTTATTTAGAAAGCGGTACATTTTGGCCAAGTCGGTTGCTGAAGGGAAGGCTGTTTTGAGTGAGCCGTGATACAAATTTATTGCCAAGTAACGGGCAATGTACAAGTTCCACGGCACCATGTTGGATCTAAAATTTTTACGGAAAAATTCTGATTTTGTTAAGACTGGCGTCGCAAAGAAAAAGTTCAAGGTAGATATCGACGCCTTTTTGAACATTGACGGGGAGCGGAGGAAGGCCATCTTCGAATACGAGCAATTGCGTGCGAAACAGAAGCAGGCAAGTGATAAAATGGCGCAGATGGATAAATCTTCCACTGAATTTTCATCGAGTATAGGGGCATTAAAGCAGCTCTCCGCGCGGATCAAGGAACTTGAACTTAGGGTGAGCGAACTGAATTTTGCTTGGAACGAAGCCTATTTGGCCATACCGAACATCCCCCATGCGTCCGTACCGATCGGCAAGAGCGACAAGGATAACGTGGAGCTTATGATAAGCGGTGACATGGACTCCGTTTCACCGTGTGCGGTTCCTCACTACGATATCCCTTGGTTTAGCCAGGCCATAGATTTTTCCCGTGGAGCAAAAGTTTCTGGAGCAGGATTTCCCTTTTACATCGGTTCCATGTCCCGCCTAGTCAGGGCTCTGGTCGCATTTTTTTTAGATGAAGCCAGGAGTAACGATTACACGGAGTTTTCGACGCCCATACTGGTAAACGAAGTAAGCGCAACTGCCACTGGGCAGCTCCCCGACAAGGAATCACAGATGTACCACGATGCCCAGGATAATTTATACTGCATACCCACGGCGGAAGTGCCCGTTACAAACTTTTTTCGTGGCGAGATCCTGAGTGAAGATGACCTACCGATTTACCGATGCGCCTATACGCCTTGTTTCAGACGGGAAGCAGGTAGCTGGGGGAAGGATGTGCGCGGACTGAATCGCCTCCATCAATTCGACAAAGTGGAGCTTGTAAAGTGGTGCCACCCAGATCGTTCCTTCGAAGAACTGGAGAAGCTGCGTGCCGACGCTGAAGGGATACTGAAAAAACTTGAACTGCCGTACCGTGTGCTGCTCATATGTACGGGAGACATCGGCTTTGCCCATGCAAAGCAGTATGACTTGGAGGTGTGGGCCGGTGGGCAGAAACGCTGGCTGGAGGTATCAAGTTGCAGCAATTTTACGGATTTTCAGGCCCGCCGAGGGGATATAAAATTTAAGAAAAAGTCTGACGGCAAAACACAGCATGTGCACACATTGAATGGTTCGGGGTTGGCCATACCACGTGTTCTAGCGGCGATCTTGGAAAACAATTTGCAAAGCGATGGGAAGGTCAAATTGCCAGAGATTCTTATTCCCTACATGGGTGGTGTTGCCTACTTAGAATGCTAGCGAATGCTGAAACTGGCAAAATTAATGGAGTTGACAGCGGAATGTAAGCGCATGCTCCTATTTCCGTTTTTTAAGCGAGTTAGACGGTTATCAGGTAACGTTCGCGGTAAACACGTGGAAATTTTTATTACCCGTTCGGTCCAGATTTCGACAAATATGGTCGCCCAAATCAAGCTAAATTGGGAAAACGAAACGCATTTTTCTGCGATGCGCAAAGGGTTGGGGTTTGCTTTAATGAAGGCGCTCGGGCGGCCAATAATGAAGTCTGAAGATGTAATTTTGGACAGAAAAATTACTTTTCAGGCTGAAGATATTGCCTTTGCAAGAAAGGTTTTTGCCTACGAGGAAATTCGAGATAAGTTCGATGCGCTTTGGTCGGGAAAATTTACCAATGGCGTTTTAATCGTTGGACAGTCGAGCATCTTTTACCACGAACCGGCGAACATTTTGACTCGAAAAAAGCGGGAACGTTTTGTTGTTGCCATCGATCTGCTGTGCGATTTGTATGACATCCTATACTTTTATAAGCGTGAAATTTCATGATTGAGCATGCATTTTTGTTCGCGTTGGCGGTTTCCTTTTTGCTGATACTGCACCGTTACTTTATCTTAAAGGCAGATTTTATAAAAACCGATGCTTTGCTAAAATTTGAGAGGGAAAAAGCGGTGACTGCCGAACAAACGTTTCAGGAAAAGCTAAATTTACTTGGCGCAGCCGAGGAGAGGTTGCGTGAAAATTTCGACAATCTCTCCGCCAATGCATTGAAAAGTAATAATGAAGCATTTATTACTTTGGCTAAGAGCGCTTTTTCTGGACTTTCTAAGGAAGCAGAAACGGAATTCAATGCCGCTGCGAAGCCCATATATGACTCGCTGAAGCTTTTTAACGAAAAAATCCAAAAAATTGAGGATCAGCGCAATACCTCCTATATCGAACTAAGCGAACAGCTAAAGATTATGAGCCAGGCAAACTTAGCCCTAAAAACCGAAACTTCTGGACTTGTCAATGCTCTGCGAAAGCCGGAAGTGCGCGGTCGTTGGGGAGAAATGCAGCTGCGGCGTACCGTCGAGTTGGCAGGCATGATGGAACATGTCGATTTTGAGGAGCAGGAAAATGTCATGTCCAGTGATGGGCAGAATTTGCGACCCGATATGGTTATAAATTTGCCAAATGGACGCCGAATTGTTGTCGATTCTAAGGCTCCACTGTCACTGTATCTCGATGCAATCCAGCAGAGTACCGAAAGGGAAAAAACAAACATGTTGCATACCTATGCTTCCAACATTCGCAAGCACATCGAGCGCTTGGGATCGAAGAATTATTGGGATCAGTTTTCAGTCTCTCCAGAGTTCGTAGTGCTCTTTCTGCCCGGGGAAAATTTTTTTAGCGATGCGTTGAAGGAGGACAATAATCTGATAGAATTTGGTGTTTCGAAGCGCGTGATCCCGGCGACGCCGACCACATTGATAGCACTTTTAAAGGCCATTGCCTACGGTTGGAAACAGGATAAAATAGCCGCCGAAGCAAAAAATATTGCCGAAATTGGCCGGGAAATGTACAAACGCTTGAGGGTGTTTTTTGACCACTTCGAAAGATTGGGAAGATCTTTGTCGGCCAGCGTAAAATCTTTCAATGAGGCCTCGCTGTCCGCTGAAGCGCGCTTACTGCCCCAGGCACGCAAATTCGAAAAGATCGCCCCGGAAATTCAATTGGGTGACAATATGTTTTGTATCGATAGCCAACCGAAGTCCACTGCCATCGGTGAAGACAGTTAATTTGGGTTGAAGTATTTTAACAAAATTTTTTTCGCCACATGTGCTGCTTGGCTTTCTTCATGGAAAGTGAAGGTATTTTCTTGTTCGTGGATCAGGACGGTTACTGCGATTTGTGGATCATAAGCCGGGGCAAAGCAGGTAAACCACGCGAGGCCATGCTTCCTTTCGTGTTCTTTGAATTTGGCCGTTCCCGTTTTCCCTGCGATGGCTAACCCATTGATTTTTGCTCTGCGGCCGCTATAATTTTCTACGCAATCAACCATTGCATCGACAAGAAATTCATGATCTTTTTTGGATAAACACGATGCATACACATCGGATATTTTTTTTTCGCTTTTAAATATTGTAGGTCTGGTTCGGTACCTGTTCTTGGCCAAAGAAGCCGTGAAACAGCACACATTGAGAGGGGTGGTGAGAAGATATCCCTGGCCAATGACCAAGTTGAAAGTATCTTTTGGGGCCCAATGATCTGGCTTGTGTTTCTTTTGCAAGGCTGTGTCCGAAATTACCCAGCTATTCGTCCCATATGGAAGCCCGATTTCGGTCTTTGAACCCAAGCCAAATTTTTTCCACTCCCTAATTATCGCCCTGTGGCCAACTTTGAGCGCTTTGTCGAACATGTAAGTGTTGCAGTTTTTCCCCAGGGCCGACTTTAGATTTACGCGTTCACCGTGGGGATGATTATTGCACTTGAACGATTTTCTATTACACTCATATATTCCCGTGCAAAGCCATTCCCCATTGGCATCAACTTCTTCAGATTTTATGAATGCCACCGTGGCTATGATCTTGGAGATTGAGCCCATAGGGAATAGTCCCTGCAGCGCTTGATTAAGCCAGCCATTTCTTTCGCTAATTTGATCGAATATTGCCTTTGAGATGGATGGGTAAAGAATGTTTGGGTCATAGGAAGGTGAATTGGCCAGAGCCAAAATTTCCCCAGAATTGGCATCGATCACGACGGCCGAACCAACATATGGAGACAGAGCCTCTTCGGCTACTTTTTGCAAATTTTTGTCAATGGAAAGGTAGATCGCCTGGCCGTCCTCGGATTCTACTTTTTTATCCAAGCTATTTTTGTTTCCCATATGGTCGACGGTCCAGTTTTCATAACCAGCTTCGCCGGCTAAAATGTGGTCCGCGCATTTTTCGACCCCGCTTCTACCAACCTGTTCTCGAACGACAAAAGTGCGCACATGATCGTCGTATTTTTTATCAGGGTGCTGATTTTCCGTTAAAACGGTGTAGCCTAAAACATGGCAGGCCAAAGTGCCGTTCGGGTAATGCCTTGTCAAATTTGCGTTTATCTGTAAGGGAGAAGTTATGGGTAAAATGCCTATCAGTTTATCGCACTCCTCAGCGGGAAGGTCGTTCAGGATTGTCATGGGCAGCATGGGGCATTGACTCATGTGCTTATCTATATCTTGCCAGGGAATGTGAATTTTTCGCCCAAGAATGTCATTGGCAATGCTGAGTGTTTCGTTGACTATAAACTCGTAAACTTCCCTGCGGACTTGGGTTTTGTCAAATTTTTCCCCAAATTGGGAACGTTCCTTAGTTCGTCTTAGAAATTCCCTGTGAAATTCTTCCCGTAGCTCGTCCAGGTGCAAATCAAGGGAAAATATTGGCCTGTTTTCGACCAAAATATTGCCGTTGCGGTCGTATATTTTGCCCCGCACAGCGGGAAATGTAATTCTGCGAATGCTTTGTTGCCGTGATTTTTGTTGGAAATGTGAATTTTGCACAATCTGACGGAAGAAGAGTCCGCCAAAAAGGTAGAGAAATACTACAATAGTGATGCATTGGAAAAATTTTATCCTGCCACTGCTCTTTCGGTCCCATTTGAGCAGATTCATGCCTAATTTCATTGGGAAAGCTTAGTTAAAAATCGTCTAAAAAATTCTCGGCCCCGCTCCAGCATTCTCACCGAAATACTTTCATCTGCTGCATGTATGCGATCTTCCGCCGAAGAAAATCCAATTAATATGGATTCCATGCCCAAAACATCTTTCACTGTGCGAATTAGTGGTATGCTGCCTCCGTCGCGGAGGTACAGTGGTTTGTTGCCAAAGACACTCTCGATCTCTTGTTCGGCGATTCTCAAACCACGGTAAATGGGCGAAGTTTGGTCGCTAAGAATCATGTTAAGTGGCAAATTGTAAGCATTGGAACATTTTTCAAAACTTAAGCTTGCCTCCAGATTTTTGTCCACTCTAGTCAAAACTGCTTCGCGGATGCAATTTTCTATTTTTTCGCAATCCTGGTTCGGCACAAGTCGGCACGTTATCTTAGCAAAAGCTTCGCTGGGGATTATAGTTTTTACCCCTTTCCCTATATATCCTCCACAGATGCCATTAAATTCTAAGGTTGGGTAAAATCTCAGACTTTCAATGGCGGAATAAG
The DNA here is from genome assembly GCA_031258795.1 of Puniceicoccales bacterium. Taxonomy (GTDB): domain Bacteria; phylum Verrucomicrobiota; class Verrucomicrobiia; order Opitutales; family JAIRKQ01; genus JAIDVZ01. The sequence continues at coordinate 8,753 of JAIRMI010000005.1, forward strand.
CTGCTTTGTCCGTCGATAATTTTTTTGCTCCGATGGACTTTAGAAATTTGTTGTCATTAAACGGCAATTTTCTCGTCTGGGCGAGTTCGAAATCGGATGGAACCTCCACATCGTCGTAAAATCCCGGAATATTGACTTTGCCTCGTTCGTCGTGGAAGCTTGTGCAAAGCTTTGTAAGCTCCCTAATTGGGTTGATAATCGAACCGCCATAGCCGGAATGGATATCGTGTTCCGCTGATTTTAATTTCAATTCAAGGACAACAATTCCTCGAAGCCCTGTTGTTATAACAATATTTTCATCGTCAATACTCCATGTATCAGCGACGATGGCGAAATCCGCTTGTAATTCGTTGCGGTACTCTTTTAAAAAGGTTGCCATGCTTGGGCTGCCAATTTCTTCTTCACCTTCCAGGATCACGGTAATGTTCAGTGGGAATTTTTCATTTTCAGTGAAAATGTCGTACAAAGCGGCAAGCATCGTGCCGTTTCCTCCCTTATTGTCCGAGGCGCCACGCCCATAGAGGCGGCCATTTTTTTCCGTCAATGTGAATGGATCGCTGGACCAACCATCTCCTTCCGGCTGGACGTCGTAGTGCCCGTACATAAGTACGCTCCTTTGCCCTTTTTTGTGTTTATTTTTGGCCAATACTATGTTGTGCAAGCCGGTATCCACTTCCCTAGCTTGGAACCCTAGTTGCGAAAGGAACTCTAGCAAAAATTTCCTCGTTGCCTCCATTCCCGTAACCTTTGTCCGGTTGCATGAGACACTTGGAAAAGACACGTAATCGGCTAAGAATTGCTTGATATCCATTTTTATACTTTCATCAAATCGGTAATTTTTTTATTCAGGATTTCGTCTATTTCGCCAATAGAGGTATCGGTCAATTTTTGCACATCTTTTTCCAGGCGTTTCAGATCATCTTCGGATATTTCGCTGGCTTTTTGGGCTTTTTTGAGCAAATCGAGCGTGTCCCGGCGAACGCCGCGTACGCTGACCCTACCTTCCTCTGCCATTGTATTTGCCACCTTGGCCAGATCTTGGCGCCGTTCCCTGCTCATCTCTGGAATATTGCAGCGAATGAGCATGCCCTCGACTGCAGGGCTTAGGCCTATATTAGCTGCTATGATGGCCTTTTCAATGGGCTTCAGGCTTTCCTTGTCCCAGGGCTGAATGCGTATTATGTGCGGATCGGGGGTTGTTATCGCCGCAATGTCTTTTATGCGCATCTGGGAGCCGTAAATTTCGGCAACGATGCAATCCACCATACCCACGGAAGCTTTTCCTGTGTGCAACGAGTTGAATTCATTGTGGGTGTGTTCGATAGCCTTTGCCATGGCGGTTTTTGCATTTTTTATCACAGCATTAGTGTCCATAAATTTTCTCCAAATATTAAGAGTTACTAACCAAAGTTCCAAGCGTTTCACCGAGCAAGGCACGCTTCACATTCCCCATATTGCTAGCAGCGTCCACGATCAGGATCGGTATGTTATTGTCCATGCACAGTGAAAATGCCGTAGAGTCCATTACGTTTAGCCGATTTTTTAGGACGTCGGAGAAGGAAATTTTGTCAAACTTTCTCGCATTGGAAAACTTTTTGGGATCCCTGTCGTACACTCCATCGACCTTCGTTCCTTTGACAACGATGTCGGCTTTCAGTTCATTGGCACGCAGGGCTGCTGCGCTATCCGTCGAAAAAAACGCACTGCCGGTTCCCCCAGCGAGAAGTAGAACTTTGCCTTCATTTATGTCCCGCAACGCGTCCCTGATAAAAAATGTATTGCAAACGTTTGCCATTGGCAATGCAGAGTAAACTTGTGTTGAAACGTTCAAACTTTCAAGCCCATCTTGTATGGCCAAGCAATTTATAACCGTGGCTAGCATGCCCATGTAGTCGCCTCGCGTACGGTCACATTCGGCGGCGACACTAGCCGGCAGACCCCTAAAAATGTTTCCACCACCGAGTACCACTCCCAGCTCGAATCCTTCGCCGTGTAACCCTTTTATGGTGCCACATAGTCGTTCGACGGTGGAATGGTCGATGACGTCTTGGCCTCCGTTGGACCTCAAAATTTCGCCACTGAACTTCAAGATAACGCGCTTATACAACATAAAACCGTGTCAAAGCAAATGGATAAGTAAAATGTTCCAGCAGTCAATTTATAACGCGAAATCAAAATAAAGGAGCTAAAAAGAGAAAAAGTCTTAGGGAAGATGAATGGAAAAACAACCCTAAGACTGACGAAGCTTCTTGTGTTCATAGACGATCTTTGCAAGAAAAAAGATAGAACAAAAACGCGAAACTCAAAATAAAGGGGCCAAGTTGAAGGCAATAATAGCCGCACAAAGGCAGAATAGGCTGGTTGTGGGTGAGTGAAATTTTGGCCATGCAAATATGGTTCAACCTAAGTAAATGCAGGAATTTTAAGACATTTTGCCGGAGAGTGAGGGGAAAATTTCCAGGACTATTTTTTTCCTAAAAATGCTAAATTATTTTTCTTTTATGAAACTTTATTTTTTCCTCTTCAAAAATAATAGCCCCTTCATTGATTTCAAATCAGAATCAAGAATTTTGCACAAACTACAGAATTTCAATTTCGCAATTTACCTATTGTCTTGATAACTTAAAAAACTTCCCCATCTTGCACCGATGGAAATTGATGTTTGGCTGGAAAAGGTTATCACTGAAGCGGCATTGCTGAATGGGTGTGAAGATTTCGCCCCTGAAATCAGACCATCTGATCCAAAATTTGGCGACTTTCAAGCCAATGGCGCCTTGCAATATGCAAAAAAACATGGGCAGAACCCACGCACATTGTCTGAAGAAATTATCTTCTATCTATCTGCTAAACAAGAAGTTAAGCAAAGTGTTGAAGCTTCATTAGCCGGTCCAGGGTTTATCAATTTTAAATTCAGGGACGAATTCTTATGCCAATGGTTGAACGAACATTTTAACGCCCATTCCTTTCGACCGAGTGTAAATTCCTTTTTCGGAAAAACCGTTATCGCTGATTATTCTTCACCGAATACTGCCAAACAAATGCATGTTGGCCACCTGCGTTCGATGAACATTGGGGAATCCATATGTCGGCTGTTGGAATTTTGCGGTGCGAAGGTTATCCGAGATAATCACATTGGAGATTGGGGCACCCAATTTGGCATCTTGATTGCAACAATAAAAGGGGAAAATGTAGACCTTGACAAGCTACCAACAGACGTTGCTTTGGCTGAAATTGAGCGCCTCTACAAGCTAGGCAATTCCCAAGCAAAGGAAAGTGAAGCCTACTTATCCAGCGCTAGAAATGAACTGGTTAAGTTACAAAACGGGGACCCGGAAAACATAAAAATTTGGGAAAAAATCAACGCCATATCCTACGCCGCCTTTGATAAAATATATTCTGAGTTTAATGTAAAATTCGACTACGTCTTGGGCGAGTCCTTTTACCGCGATAGAGTGGATGCTGTGTGCAAGTCGTTGGAAAAATGCGGAATAGCGCGCTCAGACAACGGAGCTCTGGTTGTTTTTTTTGATGAGCATGGAAAATTTAAGGATCAGCCCTTCCTCATAAGAAAGTCCGATGGCGCCTCCAATTACGCAACAACGGACCTTGCTACGGTGGAGTACCGCAAGGAACACTTTCACGCCAATGAAATAATTTACGTCACCGATGGTCGTCAGCAAGATCACTTTCAACAACTGTTTATGACTGTCGATAAGTGGTTTAAAGCAAGGAATGTAGCCCTGCCAAATTTGCATCATGTTTGGTTTGGAACAATCCTAGGGGAGGACGGCAAAGCTATAAAAACCCGCGATGGATCACCAATTTATCTACAAAGCCTGATAATAGAAGCAAGAAAGCGTGCCTACCAGATTGTTTCTGAAAAAAATCCAGACTTGGGTATAGAAGAAAAAAACGAAATTGCATCGGTGGTAGGGATAGATGCCATCCGCTATTTCGATTTGGCACAAAATCGCACAAGTGACTACATGTTTTCCTGGGAAAACATGCTATCCCTTGATGGCAATACCGCCGTATATTTGTTATATGCCATTGCCCGGATGCATTCCATTTTGGGAAAAATTGAAGAAGCGGATGCTCCGGTGAATAATCTTGAAACCAATGAGGAACGGGCGCTGGTGCGTAAATTGATGTATTTTCCTCTGGTGATTAAGCAGGCGGTTTCGGATCTACGACCGCACTATTTGTGCACCTATCTATACGAATTGACTGGAAAATATTCCAGTTTTTACAACGCAAACCGCGTCCTAGTTGATGATGCCACGGTGAGGAATCGCCGACTCATACTATGCAAGCGCACCCTGCTTGTGCTTGAACTTGGCCTAAATTTGCTCGGTATGACGACCCTTAAAAGGATGTAATTTTTCCCGAAGCCTTTGTACCAAAAAACCTAACAGTTCCAAGGCGTTCCCTTAATAGTTCCAAGGCCCGTTGTTCGTTCAATATATCCGAAGTAAACGTCATCGACAGCCTCACTGCTGGCTCAATATCATCCCAGGGGACACAGACAATACCAAGCTCCGCGATCATCCATTGGGCAAATTGCTCCGCCGAGCTGAAATAAATTGTTGTTTCATTAAACTCAGCCTCCGCTGGTATCAAACCATACAAGAAAAACCCAGCTTTGGGCTTTTCCAATTTGAAGCCACACTCCCCCATGAGCGCTATAACAACATCCATTCGCCGCGAATATCGCGTTCCGTTTGCTTCTGCTATGGAATTATCAGCCAAGGCCCTAGCCGCTGCCTTTTGTATCGGTAAAAATTGCCCAGAATCACTGTTATCTTTGACATTCCCATAGGTGTTAATTAGGTATCTATTTCCACAAACCCAGCCGATGCGCCAACCAGTCATGTTAAATCCTTTGGACATGGAATGCAGCTCAAGGGCAACCTCTTTTGCACCGTCTATTTCCAAAATTGACAGGCGATCCGCTTCATCAAAAGCCAGATCGGCGTAAGCTGCGTCATTTATAATTAAAAATTCATATCTGTGAGCTAACTCAATTACCTTTTTGAAAAATTCGCGCGTACATGTCGCCCCGGTGGGGTTATTGGGATAATTCAGGGAAACTATCTTTGTTTTGCGCAGTGTTTCTTCGCTAAGCTTTTCTAACTCAGGCAAATAGCTGTTTGCCCTTGATAGAGGCAAGCTTATCACATTTGCGCCAAGGTAATGGGAATGTGTCCCAAACACCGGATACCCAGGAGTCGTTGTAATAACTGTATCGGAATCGTTGACAAAGCAGAGAGGCAGGATAGATAGTGCCGCTTTTGACCCAATGGAGTGCAGTATTTCGCCGTCGGAATCTAGAGCAACATTGAACGCCGAGGCCATATATTTTGCTACCGCTTCCTTGAATTCGAAACAACCATTGTCGGCGTAACCGCGATTTCTAAACTGCTTCGCTTCCTGAAAAAGAACATTTATCGTTTCAGGATCGGCCATTTCATCGGGCTCTCCAACGCCCATGTCTAGCAAAATTCTATTGGGATATTTGGACTGGGCTTCCCGTTTAGCCCGCTTAATCTTTTCAAACTTATAAATTTTGGTATCTTCGCCAAAATTTTTACCTCCAATGCGATTAGCAAAGAAGTTTTTTGCAAAATTTTCTATTGTTCCCATGTTGGGAACATATTTCCATGAATGTGCATGAAAAGGCAATTTTTATTTCAACGACACTGAATCGGCTATTCCCAAGTCCACAAATTCCCTTATTTCACGGCGATCCCTATACTTTGCTTATCGCCGTTATGCTGTCGGCGCAATGTACGGATTTAGTCGTAAACAGAGTTACGAAGACGCTATTCAATTTAGCCGATGATCCCCAGGCCATGGCCCTATTAGGGGAAAATCAGATCGCCGAAATTATTCGACCATGCGGACTTGTGAACCATAAATCCAAAGCAATCCTGGCCACATCTAAGCTGCTTTTGGAAAAGTTTCATGGCCGCGTACCCGACACATTCGAAGGACTTGAATCTTTACCCGGCGTGGGGCACAAAACAGCCTCGGTGGTCATAGCACAGGCTTTTAATAAAGCGGCATTCCCAGTCGATACCCACATTGCCCGCCTGTCACAGCGGTGGGGTTTAGCTAGAAGTTCCAACGTGCGCAAAATCGAAGAAAGGTTAAAGAGGCTCTTCCCCATTGAATCATGGCATGATCTGCACATTCAAATAATTGAATATGGAAGGAAATATTGTCCGGCAAAACGCCATGTTGCGAAAAATTGCCCCATATGTCTTAAGTTTTTGCTTGATTAGGTCATAATTTCGGTTACCCTGTTACCACTTAGTAAAAGCAGGAAGTAAATGGCTAATAAAAAATTTGTGACTATTGTACATAACGCTCTGGGTGACGCGGAGGGGATTGACGTCGAAATGAAGAAGCTCAAATTCGATGATTCATTTGTCCGTGATGGGGAAAAAGTGACCTTTCCAACTTCGCCGATTAGGCTATACTTTGCAGAAGCCGAAGGGGATACGGTGGCCTTGCGGGATCACTACGTGGATATCATGCACAATATTTGGGAAAAATTGGGAGTAAAGTCTGGCATCGCGAGCGTCTTGGTCGGCGACGATTGGCGAGTAAATTAGGAAACTTTATTTTTGTTTGGGGAAAAAGCCGGCCTGTATGGGCTGGCTTTTTTCTTGCCTTCATTGCTACGTCGCAACTATAGTTAGCTGTGGCAAGGAAATCAGCAAGACGGCTATGGACTGACGCTTTGGCAAGTGGATCTTTAGCTTTGTACAAAACTAAAAACACTCCCATGGCCCACTTGCGTGGATACGAAGGAATCATAATCGGCATTGATCCAAGTTTGCGCGGAACGGGAATTGCCATTTTAGAATCACGGGGAAATCGGATCAATTTTATTTTTTCTAAAAGGCTATCCCTTGCCCCGCGGTTTTCGTTCTATGGATGCCTGGGGAAAATTTTTAAAGAAGTAGATGAAACAATAGCAAAATATTGCCCAGACTATGCGGCGATGGAGGAAACTATCTTCGTTCAAAATTACAAGATCGCCCAGACTCTAGGATCGGTGAGAGGCACCATTATTGCTGCATTAATGGGACGGGGAGTCGAAATTTGCGAATACCCACCTTTACGCATCAAACAGGCAGTTACCGGTGTTGGCCGTGCGTCCAAGGAGCAAGTCATGGGGACCATAAAAAATCTTCTAAATATTGATTGGGAAATCTCCACTGACGAATCCGATGCCATAGCGATTGCTTGCTGCCATGCTTGGACGTTTACTTCCTAATAAAAAACAAACAGGCCGCAAAACAAGGGGCCTGTTAGACATCAACAATCAAGTAAATTTTTACCTACCTATCCCTCGATTTGGCTAACATTTGCAAGATCTCCACGTAGAGCCATATGAGTGTCACCGTAAGCCCAAACGCTGCAAGCCACCCCATGTAACTCGGCAAACCACGGTTCGAAACCTTTACGATGAAGTCGAAATCCAAAATTAAACTTAAAGCTGCAATTACCACAACAAAGGCACTGAAAAATAAGCCAAAAGCACCACTGGAATGAAGGAACGACATACCACCGCCAAACATCGACATCACCAAGTTGATAATGTATACAATTGCTATGCCAAACGTGGCCGTTAGTATTACGGCGCGAAACCTATCCGTAACGGTAATGACTCTACATTTGTAGAGAAGAAGCATTCCCACTGCCGTGCCAATGGTAAGTGCGATGGCTTGAAAAACAATGCCGTGGTACTGTAGTTCAAAAATTTTAGATATGCTCCCAAGAACAAGCCCTTCAAAGATGGCATACAGGGGGGCGGTGTAACCAGCCCATTCCTTTTTGACTACTGTCACAATCCCTACAATGAGAGCAGCGATCGAAAACAGCGTTAACTTTGCTCCCAACGATTCCGCGGAAATATATTTGCTTTTCCAGGCAAAAGCAGCCGAAGCCATAACTATGGCAAATAAAATTAAGCAACGATTAATCACACCATTGAGCGTCGTAGCCATTTGGCCACTGGAACATTCAAAATTCTTAGCACTTAAAACTGGATTCGATGTATTGTAAAGCATAACGACTTCTAAGTTTATCTTTCACCGAATGAATGCAAGCAAAATATTTGTTAAATTTACTAAAATTACTCTTTTTGTTGATTATTTCCTGTAACACGCCATCAAATACGGCGTGTTTGCTAACATAAAGTTGAGTTGGTACTTAGCAATAAAGTACCTTTTTCCGACCGGTAAAAAATTTTCATTTTTGTCTGTGGTTTCCATTTTCGGCGTAACACTGGGGGTGATTGTTTTATTCGTTGTGAACAGCGTTATGGATGGCTTTCAATGGGAAATACGCTCAAAGATCGTTGCCACTCAGGGACAGGTGAGGGTGGATTCAAACAACATAATTCGCAATTTCGAGGTCATTCGTCGCCGCTTATTGAACTATCCTTTCGTTGAACATGCGGCTCCATACGCCATGGGCGTGCTTATGGTACAATTTGGCAATAAACCAGCTTTCCCATTCACAAAGGGGATAGATGTTGAATCGGAAGCCAACGTCCTGCCATTGAAAAATTTCATAAGCGCGGGTGACCTGGATGCATTGGACGATTCTGCAATTATCGTCAGTTCTGGTTTGGCAAATACCTTGGGAGTTAGGGTTGGAGATAGCGTGGAGGTGTACTCTCCGCTTATGCTGCAAGATTTGCAAAGCGATGAATTGCTGCTGCCCCGTTCCTTTGACGTTGTCGCGATATATGACACCGGTTGGAATCAGGTGGACGCAAACTCTGTTCTGCTCAATTTGAGGGCTATGCAGGAATTATTTGGCCTGGAAGATAGCGATTCACACGGTCTAACACTAAAATTGCGCGATGGGGAAAATTTGGAAAAATCCGTGGTAAAGTTGCGGGAAAGCTTTCCCGGGCTGCGCATTTTGGGATGGCAGGAAATGAATGAAGATTTTCTATTTGTTTTGAAATTGGAAAAAACGATGATGATGTTTGTGTTGCTGTTCATTTTACTCGTTGCATCTTTCTCCATAGCTAGTTCGCTGATGATTGCCGTTGTAAAAAAACGCCGTGAAATTGGTCTATTGTGCGCGTTTGGAGTTAGCAAAAGAGATGTTTCCCTGATATTCTTGCTCGAAGGCTTTGTTATCGGCGTTTTCGGTACCACCCTAGGACTGATTTTGGGGCACACTGCTTTGGGTTTTCGAAACAACATATTGGCCATTTTGACAAAGTTGGTCGGGATTAGTGATTTTTTGCTTAAGTTTTACGATTTCGCACAGTTGCCGGTGAAGTATTCAGTAGGCGGAATAACTACAATTGTTGCTTTTACGATATTTGTTTGCTGTTTGGCCGGCCTAATACCCGCTCTAGCCGTAGCGAAAATTAACCCGTCCTATGCCCTAAGAAATGAATGAAAACCCGATTGTAGAGCTACGCGGCGTAGGAAAATCTTTCAAAGGCTGTTCGGTGTTGAAAGATGTCAAATTTTCCATTTTTCGCGGTGAATCGATAAGCATATGCGGAGCCTCAGGCGTGGGAAAAACCACTTTGCTAAACATCATCAGTTTGCTCGAACAACCGGACTCGGGCAATATTTTTTGGAATGGTGAAATGGTGTTGAATAGGCGCGCAAAAGATATTCGCTCGCTCCGCAGTGCCATGTTTGGGTTTGTTTTTCAAAACCACAATTTAATACATGAACTCAACGTCATTGAGAATGTTCTGCTTCCCCTAAAGGTACGTGGAAAGATCTCGAAAAATGATACAAATTTTGCCAATTCCCTACTGAAAGCAGCTGGCATCGAGGGAAAAAAAGATGAAACTATCGATGTTCTCTCCGGTGGAGAAAGGCAAAGGATTGCCTTGGCTAGGTCATTGGTAAATAAGCCGAGTGTGATCTTAGCCGACGAACCAACGGGCAATCTCGATGAAGATAATGCAAACAGAGCTCTTCATTTGATGATGGATATTTGCAAACTAAACAATAGCTCCTTGCTGCTCATCACTCACAACCAGCAGCTTGCCAAACTAACCGATAAAACGTTTTTTCTATCGAGTGGCGGGTTGTCTCCTCAGTGAGAGTTCCTGTCCAAACTCCTAGATTCGGCCAATATTATGTACAGCGTGCTGGGGATTATTATGCAAGCTCCTAATAGCGTTCCCTGCGTTGGAATTTCACCAAAACAGAGAAAGCCCACTACAGCGGATAGGATGAATTCGATGTATCTGAACGGTGCCACGGCAGACACAGTAATCCGCTTAAAAGCTTTTAATATGCAATATAACAGCAAATTTGCCCCACAACCGAGTAAAATGAAAAAAATCCAATCGGTGGCTTGCACGCTCCCCCAGGACAGCCATGCCGGCATCGCGACCACAATCAGTGTCACAATGGCCGTGTAGAAGAGCATGGTCAAAATACCCTCCTTCGTGGCAAATTTTTTGTTTATCACATCCAGCGCGGCAAACATTATGGAAGAAAGCACCAATACTACAATGGCGTAGGATGCGAAATTGGCATTTGCCGGCTCGGAAGTAATCCATATTCCGATGAAACAGACCAGAGTTGCTACCAATTTCACCCTGTCTATTTTTTCCTTCAGAAAAACGTATGCCAGTAAAAGCGTAAATATAGGAATTGTAAAATTAACGGTTATCACAGTGGAAAATGGCAATTTATTCAGGGAAAAGCAGTACATGGCAATGGCCAAAGCCAACATGATTGCCCGAATTGAATGAATTACACCGTGCCTCGTTTTGAATGTGTGGGAACCTCGAGTCACCATGCAGGGTATGAGGGAAATGGTTGCGAACAAATAGCGAAGAAACACAATTTGTGCCACTCCGTAATTACCAACGAGTAGCTTTGTGACAGAGTCGTTAAATATGCACACGCATAAACTCGCAATAAACCAGGCTATGCCACAGCAATAATTTGCTTTGTTGTGCTCCATTACAATTTGCGCAAACTTTCAGAAACCAAATTTACTGTCAAGTAAAGATTTTTCCAATGCACTTTCCATAATCGCTAACAAGCAGCTTTAAGGAATCGCTAAACGTGCATGCATGCAGACTCGCAATAAATCAAAATAATGGACTTTATCTTGTTCACCTTACCCAAAAACTCAAATTCGGCATCTAGAGATAACTTTTCCAAACATGTTCCCATTAAACCATTGCTACACTTCGAAAAGAAGCCAATTTTATTCTTCCTAATTCGCAGTGCCAAGCTTCAACTCTGTTGCCAGCAAATGATTTCACCAAATATGTTCTTGATTTTCCCCTGCTTGAACTTTTACTGAGCGGGTCAAGCGCCTGGCTAGCTCAATTGGCAGAGCAGTTGACTCTTAATCAATTGGTTCGGGGTTCGAGTCCCCGGCCAGGTACCAGCTCCTAAACCGCTCAAATAAAGGGATAGGAAGCGATCGGAAAAAATAAGAGGCGGCAAAGGCAGAAAGCTCATACACACATTATACATACATTAACGAGCATCCTAACGTAGGAAGTACCTTCAGTTAGTGAATACGCAATATTATAGATTGAAAAAAAGAGATTGGAAAGAAAAAACCCTGAGACACTCTTCCTCTTTTCACTTCCTTTGGTGCCGCCTTATGTTGTGTGCTTTTTAACTGAAATAACTATAGAATTCTCCATATTTGGATATTTTTTTAAATCATTCACAAAATTAACGATGTTAAAATGGTCATTTGATTAAGCCTCCTTCAAGCTAAGGAACTACATTCGATCACCGCATTCAACTAGTATACACTTATGCTCTGCATGGCATCGACCATGGGTAGGAAGATGGCGATTATTACGGTGCCAACTATGAAAGCTAGGACAACGGTGAGTATGGGCTCCGTTATTGCAGCTATGATTGCCAATTTGGTGGTGAGGTTATTTTGATACACCTTTGCCACTTCGGTTAGAGATGCGGCGAGGGAACCGGTGCGCTCGCCAACTAGGATAAGTCCCGAAGCAAATTTTGACAGGGCTCCTCCCAGAGCTTCAGACAATGGTTCGCCGCTTTTAATGCGCCCAATTCCGTGGGTGAATTTTTTCAGAAGGTTTTTATCGGAAATGATGTTCTTTGCTATATCCAGGCTCTCCTGAAGCTGCACATTGCACGCCAATAGCATGCTCAATGTCCCCGTAAATAGGTACAAATTGTATTCCTTTACTAGGGAAGAAATGATCGGTAGCTTATGGACGTTGGGTGTCCTTTTTCGGGTTTTGGGCAAAATTTTTAAACAGAAAAACATGGCGAATGGCAGGGTTAAAATCAGCAAAATATGTTTTCGAAAAAATGTGCAAGCTGCCACCACAATGCGTGTTAAACGAGGCAATTCTTGGTGCATTTGAGTAAAAAATATGGCCTGAAACTGTGGTATGACCACCGTGCTCAGGATTAGCAGCACGCAGACAGTCACAATGAGCACGATGCAAGGATACACCATTGCCGAGGCAATCTTTCGCCTGACGGAAGACAGTTTTTCCGAGAATTCGCATAGATGCTCCATGGCGTGTTGCGGTTGCCCGATGCGTTCAGCTGCACGGATCACATTAATTTCCGTATAGGAAAATTTGTCCCTGAATGCCGACATCGCATCAGATAGCGATCTGCCTGTGTTTATCTTGGACAGGAGCCCATTGAAAACGAAATATTCCGCGGAAGCTTTATTGCATCCGTTCGCAATTATCAACAGGGCTTGTTCTATGGTGATTCCCGCACTGAGCAAGGTATGCATTTGCTGAAAGAATTGCACTTTCCAGTCACGACTGAAATGTTTTCTAGCGAAAAACAGCCGCAACTTCGTAAAAATGCCGCCCTTTGTCTCCGAAAGAGCAAAGGAAACGCATTGTAAGAGCTTAATATCAAAATTTTTGTTCAAAAGTTCTTTCCGGGCGGAATCTTCATCCCTGGCCCATAGAGTTCCATTGACGGTCTCCCCATTATCCTTTGAAGCAAGAAATCGAAACTGCATCGGGATATATTTACAAAATTTCCTTCGAAAATAAATAACATTTTACGCGATTGATTTTTTCGCAGCGGAGCATATAGTATGCACCCATGCAAGACATAACGATTTTCAATCGATACACGAATAAGCTCGAGCACGAAGCAATTTTTGGTAAAAAGTTTTTAATTTTTGCATATTGCAATGCCTTGGGCCGGTTGACCATCTCGTCGCTGATCAAGAGAAAAATTTTTTCAATTCTGTACGGGAAATATGCCGATAGCCAAATAAGTGCGCGCCAAATTAAACCGTTCATTGAAAAATTTGGCATAAAAACTGATTCCTTGGAAAAGAAGGTGGAGGACTTCACAAGTTTTAACGATTTTTTCTGCAGGAAATTAAAACCAAGCGCCAGACCCATATCACCAGATCCCACTGCGGTAGCTGCTCCAGCCGATGGCAGGATGCTAGCCTTCAAGTCAATTGCAAACACAACGCCATTCTTTGTGAAGGGGGAGCAGATAAGCGTAGCTGATTTGACCAAAGATTACAAATTGGCCAGCAAATTTCGAAATTGCAGCATGCTGATTTCCCGGTTGTGCCCCACTGATTACCATTACTTCCATTTTCCAGTGGATTGTATTCCCCAGCGCACCTATCTAATAAACGGAGAATATTCCTCCATACACCCCTTTGCCATGAAGGGTAAATTTGCAACATTTTTACAAAACAAGAGAATGTCTACTGTTTTGCAGACGAAATTATGCGGACAAATTCTCATGATTGAGATCGGCGCGACATGCGTCGGATCGATTCAGCAAACATTTACACCTTTCCAAGAGGCGCTAAAAGGCGCCGAAAAGGGGTATTTTCAGTTTGGAGGCTCCACGGTGATTTTACTTTTCGAAAGGGATAGGATTAAATTTTCCGAAGACTTACTGGCAAATACACAAGATGGCATAGAAACTTATGTCATGATGGGTGATAAAATCGCCATAATAGTATGATGAACGGAAATGAACAAGCCATCATAAAATTCGTCGATGAGGCACTTCTGAATGCCGTTCGACTGGATGCATCCGACATACATTTTGAGGTTTTCGAATCAAACTTTACAGTTCGCTACCGAGTTAATGGAATCCTTACGGATCATGCAGCGGCAAATATGGATATCGGGGAGCCCGTTATGACACGCCTGAAAGTTCTGAGTAATTTGAACATTGCTGAACATCGCTTGCCGCAGGATGGCAACTTTGTCCAACAAATCGATGGTAACGGTGTAGAATTTCGCATATC
>JAIRMI010000057.1 GCA_031258795.1 Puniceicoccales bacterium
AAAACATCTTCCGTAAATTGAAGCGTTGGCACCGCACCCCACATTGGGCGCCAAAGGTGGACTCGGCAGCAAATTGTACGCCCCTATGATCGCTGTGATCTCACTTTCTTTTCTTACACACCTTTTTCCATCACATCTGCATCCCCGCTCCTTCCTCTTTTATTTGAATTTATGAGTCCTGACCCTAAGACTTTTCCTCTTTTTAGCTCCTCTTCTTTGAGTTTCGCGTAAAATTTATTTTTGCCAGTTGCGTCATTTGGTCTTGCATTTTCGATTCTAGGCCTTAGAGTACAATTTGGTCTGGCCTCCTTTTAGCTTTTAGAAAAAATTTATTTTGATTTTTAAAAGAAGGGTTGGCTAGTATGTGAAAAAATTTAGTTTCAAATGGAAGCAACGCCGTTAAGTAGAGGTTACAAAGATTATTTCACGGGGCAGGTTGGGTCTCTGCCACAATTGAAGCAAGGAAATGCGGCTTCTCTTAGGAATGTTGCCCCGGGCTCTAATGTTTCCCTAAATAAACCGGAAGATCTTCCCGAGACAAAGTCGCTAGCTAGGCGCTCTGCATATGGGTCCTTTTCTTCGGATTTCATCGAAGAAACATTCAGGAAATATTCAAGGAACCCTCACTCAATTTATCTAATCAACTTGATTACTAGCTTGTTAAACCATAGGGGCCATCTCCCGCCGGGAGTTGCCTTCGATGACCTTAGTGAAAATTTTAAAAAAATTTCGTGATATGCTTGACTTTTAATTAGAAGCGGGGTAATTCTCCTCAAAGTTTTTTGTGTTGCAAGAGCGGGTTTCCCGCTTTTTTTGTTAGCCAAGCATTTATGTGAATTTTAAAATGAGCACCAGTAGTCAGATATTGTCGGTTTTGGAATACATGGAAAAGGAGAAAGGTATTAGCCGTGCAGACATGATCGAAACCATCAGTGAAGCAATTCGGACGGCTGCTCTGAAAAGTATCACGGCGGGACAGGATATAAGGGTTGAAATTAATCCCCGAACTGGACAGCTACAGGCTTGGGCAGTTTTTGAAATCGTTGATTCCGTAAGTGATCCCCGCAATCAAATGCACATAAGTAAAGCCTTATTGATAGATAACAAAGCCGAAGTGGGTTCCGTAGTTGAAACGGAGATCGATCCGGCTCTTCTTGGCAGAATAGTTGCACAGATAGCCCGCCAAGCAATCATGCAGCGAATAAAACTTTTTGAAAAGGAAAAGATATACGACGATTTTAAAAACAGGGTGGGAGACATTGTCTCCTGCGTCGTTCACCATGTGGATAACGGCAATGTTTACGTAGAAATTGGCAACACTGAGGCTTTGCTACCGGCAAGAGAATGTATCTACGGAGAAGAATATGCTTCGGGGGATCGCGTGCGTTGCTTACTGCTAAAATTGAACACGGAGTCCCGAGACACGGACATCATTTTAAGTCGCAGCCACGTAAACTTTGTTCGCAGGCTCTTGGAAATTGAAGTATCGGAAATTGCGGACGGTAGCGTGTTCATACGGGGAATTGCGCGCGAGCCTGGTTATCGTACGAAGATCTGCGTCGACACAAAGGATAAAAACATTGATCCTGTCGGTGCTTGCGTTGGCACACGAGGGGTTCGCATAAAAAGTATCGTTCGCGAATTGAACGGCGAAAAAATCGACGTGATAAGGTATTACGATGATCCGCAGAAATTGCTTTGCGAGGCGATCAAACCCGCCATACCTAAGAATGTGCGGGTCAATGAAGCGGAACATAGAATTTATTTCGAAGTCGCGGAAGGTGATCTGGCTGTAGCCATCGGGAAACGCGGGTTAAACGCCAAATTGACCTCAAAGATGATAAATTGGCGCCTGGACATAAGCAAGGAATCAGTCGCCGTAGACAACTTTGATGATAAATTGGAACGGGCGGTTACCGGCTGGGCCGATATTCCGGGAATTACGAAGGAGGTTGCTCACAAGTTAGTAGCAGCGGGCATCACGGATGTGGAGGCATTCGAGAGTGTGGACACCGACGATTTGGCAAATGTTGGATTTAGCCAGAAGGAAGCTGAGCAGACAGTTCAGTGCATTCGGGAATTTTGCCGAAAATAGCAAGAAATATGAGCGTAAGGGTATATCAACTAGCAAATCAACTCGGTTTGAGCAACGGCGAAGTTGTTGAGCTATTGCGTGCGCGTGGTCTCAATGTCAACGGACCGTCCAACACCATTCCAACGATATATGCCGATGCACTGATTGAAGAGTTAGGCGGTCCCAAGCCCAAAGAAGGCGCCCTCGGCTCCACTGAGCCAAAAGCGGAGGACAAACAACTTCCGCCATTGATCAAAAATGCGGAAAGCGGTGGAGATACGGTTATAGTTTCGAACGCTGCCGTTGTCCGGCGAGCCCCCAGCCCCAAGCCGGTTCCGCAGCGCGGCTCCCTTGAGGGCGATAGTAAAGACGTCAAAATGTCCTATGAAAAGAAGCCCACAAGTGGTAGGTATCGAGGGGATTCGGATAAAAGGAAAGACGATGTACCTCTCGTTTCTTTCAGCGGCATAGATATTTCAAAGAAACGCGATGATTTTAAGCAAAAGGCCGAAGCTGGTAACAGTAACATCGGGAAAGGCGTAGAAGATTCGACGCAAAACGGGCCAAAGCCGGCATTTAAGCAATTTTTAAAGAAAATTGAACGGCCGACTAAGAATGACGTCCTAAAGCCAATTTCAATAAAACAGCCAATCATAGTGCGCGATCTGGCCGTTCAAATGGACGTAAAGCCATTTCAGCTCATTTCCAAATTAATGAGCATGAACGTGTTCGCATCGATGAATCAAACGCTGGACCCCGCCATCGCTCAGCAGGTCGCAGAAAAATTTGGCTTTGATCTGGAAATCAAGCAGCGGGAAGCTGAAACGAAGCTGAAACAAAAGGAAAAGCAAAGCAAAAAGCCAGTTGCTGCGACTGGTAAGGTCAGAAATTTGAGCACGCGCTCCCCAATTGTTTGCGTACTTGGGCACGTTGATCACGGCAAAACGACCTTACTTGACACAATTCGCAAAGCGCAGGTAGCGCAGGGTGAAGCGGGAGGAATTACCCAGCACGTGGCCGCCTATCAAGTTGAGCAAAATGGCAAAAAAGTCACCTTTATTGACACTCCAGGCCATGCCGCATTTTCCAAAATGCGCGAACGTGGCGCAAATTTGACCGACATTGCCGTGTTGGTAGTCGCTGCCGATGACGGTTTTATGCCGCAAACTGATGAAGCTCTAAACTTTGCAAAAAAAGCTAACATTCCCGTGATCGTTGCCATTAACAAGATCGACGCCAAGGGAGCCAACGTGGATCGTGTTAAACAGCAGATGCAGCAGCGAGGAATCACTCCGGAGGACTGGGGCGGCGAAACTTTGTGTGCACCAATCTCAGCTCTGAAGGGCACGAATATTACCGATCTGTTGGAATTGATACTCTTGCAGGCGGAAATGTTGGAGCTGCAGGCCGACCCAAGCGACAAAGCGACGGGGATTATTTTGGAATCGCAGATAGAAACGGGCCGTGGCCCGACAGCTAGTGCCATTATTCAAGACGGTACGCTGCACATCGGAGACTGCATAGTGTGCGGAACAAGTTACTGCAAAGTTCGCTCCATGATCAGCGACTCCAACGGCACGGTAAAGGAAGCGATTCCGGCGACTCCGATCAAGATCATCGGGTGGACAGACATTCCCGCCATCGGCGAAACATTTACATCCGTCCAAAACGAAAAAGAAGCGCGTAGGATCGTAGAAGAAAACTTCCTGGCCATGGATAAGGCAAAGAATTTCGAAAATAATGAAACCACCGCCATTACGGACCTGGATCAGCTATTATCAGCAATCTCCGCCGAGCGAGAAAAAGTTTTGCGCATTATCATTCGCGCCGATGTTCACGGCAGCGCAGAGGCTCTCGAAGAATGCTTACTAGCGATCGACAGCAAAAAAATTAAGCTGGAGATCATAAGTATTGGTGTCGGTTCAATCAGCAAGAATGACATCGAATTGGCTTCCACTGCGGGAGCAACCATCGTCGCATTCAATACAAAATTTGAAAATGGGGCACAAGCTTCGGCGAAAAATCAGCAGGTCCCCGTAATTCAGCACAATATCATCTACGAGATCGTGAACCAGGTGCGGGATGCAATGGCCGCCTTTCTCGATCCGGAACTGCGCGAGCAGAAGCTCGGTGCTACTGAAGTGCGACAAATCTTCACCCTCAAATCTGAAACAATCGCTGGATGCATGGTCACCGAAGGAAAAATTCTACGCGATCAGTTTGTGCGCATAATTCGCAAAAAGAACATAATTTTTCAAGGTAAGTTTGCTTCCATAAAGCACTTGAAGGAAGATGTTACGGAAATTCGAGCGGGATTCGAGTGTGGCATTAGAGTTTCCGGTTTCGACCAATTTGAAATTGGAGACATTATTGAGTGCTTCGAGATCAAAAAAATCCAACCAACATTGTAAATCATGGGCCAGCAAAGACTTACACGCTTGAATGAGCTTGTTTGCCATGAATTTAATTCCATTCTGCGCACACTTTACCGCGATGATCTTATCGATGTCACCATAACGGAGGTACAGGTTTCGCCGGACCTGCACGATGCCTACGCCTTCGTTTCCGTCCTTGGTGATGAAGTCCACGAAAAAGAAAAATTCAACTTACTGATTAAAAAGTTGCCAGCAATCCGCAAAAATTTGTTCTCCCGCATTTCCCTGAAGTATTCTCCACGCCTAAACTTGCGTCTGGACAGGTCCATCAGCCGCGGAAATAAAGTGTTAGATTTGCTCGATTCCATTGCCAATGAATAATTTACTTCAGTTATTGAACGCCCACGAAGCTTACAACATCGTGGGACACATGAGGCCCGACGGAGACTGCATAGGCAGCGAAGTAGCATTGTGTGCGATCATCCGTTCGCTCGGCAAAGAGTGTTACCTGATTCTCAATGACTCCATTCCACCAAATTTTACTTCTTTTTTCAACAACATACCCTGCGTCTCAGAGGACAAAATCAACGGCAACTTGCCTCTCATTTGCGTTGATTGTTCGGATTTTAGTCGCGTGGGACAAGCCGTCAAATTGGCCTACAACGAAGTATTTTTAAACATCGACCACCACATTTCAAACGATAATTTTGCACTCAATAATATCGTAAATTGCGGCGCTGCTTCGACTACGGAAATTTTAGCAGAACTGCTCATGGAAAGCAAATTTGCCATCACAAAGCAAATTTCCGATGCTCTATATCTCGGAATCATAACGGATACGGGAAATTTTGCCTATGATTCCACCTCCATTAAAACATTTAAAATTGCCGAAGTGTTGATAAGTATCGGTACCAAACCCCATCAAATATACGCTCTTGCCTATGAAAATAACACCCTGGAGCGCTACCGAATGTTGGAGAGGCTGCTGAGAAATATGGAGATATTTGGCGAGGGACGACTGTGTTTGTCCTTTGTTACGGAGCTCGACTTTGAAGAAATCGGTGCAAGCGCCTTCGATACCGAAGGTTTCGTGAATTACACCCGCGAACTGCGAGGGGTACTTATCGGATGTTTTCTGGAAATACGCAATAGCTCCGTAAAGTGTAGCCTGCGTGCGATAGACAGAAGCCTGCGCGTGGATCTGTTGGCGAACATATTCGGTGGAGGAGGACATCCATGCGCGGCAGGATTTTCAAAAAGCAACGTTTCCATAAGTAGCTTTATCAGCAGCCTGAAAGCCGCATTATGTGAACATGTAAGGAAATTTTACGACGAATACCATGCCCCGACTAGATGATGATTTAAGTGGAATTTTGTTGATTGATAAGCCGGTCGGGCTGACCTCTCACGATGTTGTCCACAAAATCCGCCAGGTAACAGCCATGAAGCGAGTGGGACATGCCGGAACCCTGGATCCTCTGGCCACGGGCTTGCTACTCGTATTAATCGGCCGCGCCACAAAAATTTCTCAATTTTTGGTTGACCTCGACAAGTGCTACGAGGGAATAATGCAGCTCGGCATAGAGACGGATTCCTACGATTCCGAAGGGAATGTGGTTGCCCAAAGGGATGTGCAGGGAATCACGCTGGAGCGCTTGCGAGCATCTGCTGCAACTTTTGAAGGCGATATCGAACAGATCCCGCCAATGTTTTCCGCTAAGAAGTTAAATGGTAAACCGCTGTACAAGCTTGCACGCCAGGGAAAGATAGTCGACAGGCAGGCAAATTGGATAGCAATTTCCAAGTTCGAAATCGAAAGTTTGAACGTTGATCAGGCAAATTTTTGCGTTTGCTGCAGCAAAGGAACGTATGTGCGCACACTCGTCCACGACCTTGGCCAGATGCTCGGCTGCGGCGCGCATTTACTATCACTGCGACGCACAAAAATTGGGCAGTTTTCCCTAGACGATGCTTTCTCGTTGGATGAAATTTGCATGATGTCCCGCAGTGAAATCGGCAACCATCTGCTAACATCCTATTTGGCAGCCAAATCTCCTAGATGAAAATTATCCGAACCTCATTTGACGCTAAAATTGCCCCATTGGTTGAAAAAAAAGTTGTCCTAGCCATTGGGGTGTTTGATGGAGTCCATTCCGGCCACCGATTTTTGCTAAAACAAGCGATGAATTTCGCTGAAAGACTGAAAGCAGTGGCCGCGGTATACACATTTTGGCCACATCCCTCGCATTTTTATGCTAGGGATCAGAAAAAAATGATCATGGACAATGGGCAAAAATTTGAAATTTTAACCACCCTTGGTCTTCCCTACGCCGTTGAACAGCGTTTCGACGGAAAATTTGCCGCCGTTTCTTACGAAAATTTTATTGAATTTTTAAAAAAAAAGTTCCATTCCCTGGCTGGAATTTGCGTTGGTTCCGATTTTAAATTTGGCCATAAGCGGGAAGGAAATGTTTTTTCTCTGCAAAAATTATGTGAAGCGGAAAACGTTGCCCTGCTCGTTGTCGACGAATTTTGCATAGACGGTGAGCGGGTTAGCAGCTCAAAGATTAGGGCTTTGCTCGATGAACACAATTTCACTGCCGCAAACAGACTGCTCGGCGGTGAAATCTTTCGCTAATTTGGGGTGTATTGGCGCTATTTTGCTGCCTTGCTGCCTAAACAACCAACGAAGCAGTTAGCATTTAGGCAATTGAATGGCTGTTATAGTCATCTTACTTGACAAAAGGCATATTGGATGGCGTCGAAGAGAGAAGGGAAGAGGTGGAGGATGTCGGCTAGTGTCAGGACTCGTAAAGAAATATTGACACTAGGCGCTGTGGGGGTATTGCACAAAGGGAACAGGCATTGCGTGAAAGGGAAACCAATGAGCAAAGAAAACAGCGAAGAGTTCCTCGTTTTGATGTTCCTATGTACGAGCCATAGTCCCACTGGGGCATTGAAAATGTCTCAGTGGGTTGATTGAAATTTAAGGAAAAATTAACTTTTTCTGAGTGGAGGTTTATGGCTGCCGATTTCCATCGGGTAATGCTTTGGAGTCAATGAGCTTCCTTAAAAAAGATATGGCTTCCCTGATGGTCATAGTTCCGTCGAATCCACTGTTTATACGCGAGCGAACGGACACGCTATCCGATTGGACCTCTTTTTCTCCAACGATAAACATGTTGGGAATTCTATCCAGCTCGGCACAGCGAATTTTCGCTCCAAATTTTTCGGAATGGTCGTCGACGCTGCACCGGATACCACTGTCACGAAGCTTGCTTTGCAGGCTATGGCCGAAATCGTTCATTCTATCGTTCAGCGTCAGGATTCTGACCTGTTCCGGGGCTAGCCATGTCGGAAAATCTCCGCCAAAGTGTTCGATCAATAGACCTACAAATCGCTCGAGCGACCCAAAGGGCGCCCGATGAATCATTACCGGGCGATGTTTTTGGTTATCTTCACCGATGTAGCTCATGTCGAAACGTTCCGGCAAGTTGTAGTCTACTTGCACCGTACCAAGTTGCCACTCACGACCGATGACATCCTTAACAACAAAGTCGATTTTTGGTCCGTAGAAAGCAGCTTCTCCTTCCTTCTCCTCAAAGGGTACGGCAAGATTTTTCGCAGCCTTGCGCAAAGCTTCTTCGGAAACCAACCAATTGCTGTCGGAGCCGATGTATTTATCGGAACTTTTATCCCGCAATCCGATGCGCACTCTAAACTCTGTTATTCCCAGTGTTGAAAATATCAATCGCACAAGCTGCAGGCACCCATCGATCTCATCATTCAGCTGATCGGGGCGGCAAAATATGTGGGCATCGTCCTGAGTGAAACCGCGCACGCGTGTCATTCCACTCAATTCACCGGACTGTTCCCATCGATACACGGTGCCAAATTCCGCGAGCCTGATCGGCAACTCACGGTAGGAGCGCTGCTCGGAAGAGTATATTCTCACATGTCCAGGACAATTCATCGGCTTCAAAAGAAAGCCGTCCTTTACGCCCATTTCCAATTCGCTGAACAGCTCCCTGGCTGACTTGTTTTCGGCTATGCTTCCGTCCAATGTTTCCCGATCCGGCAACGGTGGAAACTGTGACTCCTTGTAGTATGGAAAATGCCCCGATGTGCGGAATAACCCAAGCTTGGCGATGTGGGGCGTAAAGACTTGCTGGTAGCCCTGTTTCATGAGCGCACCGAGTATGAAATTTTGCAATTCATTGCGAATGATCATTCCCTTTGGCAGCCAAAGAACCATACCCGGCCCAACCTCGTCGTCGATCAGAAATAGCTTTAGTTCCTTACCCAAGCGTCTGTGATCTCTCTTTTTAGCCTCTTCCAATTGTGCCAAATAGCTGTCCAACTCAGCTTTCGACGGAAATGCAGTGCCGTAGATTCTTTGCATTTGTTTATTTTTCTCATTACCACGGTAGTAAGCTCCAGCTACGCTGAGAAGTTTTATGGCTTTTACCTGCTTCGAATAGCGAACATGTTCTCCTCGGCAAAGATCCGTAAACTCCCCATTGATATATAGGGTGACTTTTTCGTCGGTGGGTATGTCATTCAAGCGCTCAATTTTATAGACTTGGCCACGGTCTTCAAAAAATTTTTTTGCTTCATCGCGAGTGACTTCCCTGCGAATAAATTCCTGATTTTCGCCGATTATTTTTTCCATTTCGCGCTCAATGGCAGCTAGATCTTCCTGGGTAAATTTATGTTCGAGATCGAAATCGTAGTAAAATCCATTTTCCGTCGGTGGTCCAACGTCCAATTTAGCTTCCGGGAACAACCTTGTGACCGCGGCTGCTAATATATGAGCCGCTGAATGGCGCAATGTGATTAAATCTATTTCATCCATGGCCGCATACTAGTTGGCACCTTGAAAAAAACAAACAAAATCTTGCACTTATTGACGGCACTCAGGTTTTCTATAGCGCGTAATTATGCGTGTGGATGGCAGTGTTGGTGGATGTTTTTTATGTGCTCGGAGTCAATGTGCGTGTAAATTTGAGTCGTTTCCAGGCTAGCGTGGCCAAGTAACTCTTGCACCAAGCGCAGATCAGCGCCGTTGTTTAGAAGATGAGTAGCATAGGCATGGCGAATTGTGTGCGGAGACAGATCGGATGGAAGGCCACAGAAATTTAAGTAAAACTTCATGCGATACTGTATGTTGCGAATGGACAAAATTTTGCCATTATCGTGGAAAAGTAGGTATGCATCGTTCATTGACAAAAATTGCGATCTATATCTCTCCATTGCCTTCAAAGCCGCTTCCGTAAATGGACAAATGCGTTCCTTGCTGCCTTTTCCGCGGACTTTTAATGTGCGATTTTGGAAATCAATGTCACTAATTTTTATGCTTTGCAATTCGCTGATGCGCAGACCTGCACCATAGAGAAGTTCAAGGATCATTGCATCCCGCAGTGCAATTTTGAGTGAAATATGGCCGAGCTGATGCGCCTTTGCCGGAGCACCCAGAAGTTCGAAAATTTGTGATAGCGTCAATATTTTTGGCAGTAATTTTTTTAACTTTGGCAGAATGAGCTCCAATGTTGGGTTCTGGGCAATGAACTTTTCACCGGTTGCGAACGTAAAAAACGTGCGCAGCGCCGATATGTAATTGCGCACCGTTGTTCTGGAGCGCATCTTCTGCATTTCAATGATGAAGTCCTGGATTTCCCTCTGCGTAGCTTCCAAAATTGCATCGGATTTTCGCCAACGGGAAAAAATTTTTATGGCATTTTGATAAGTGAGGATGGTGTGGGGAGATACCATTCGCTCGCTGCCGAGATGGTTAAAAAATTTTACCTTTGCTTCGCTGTCCATTGAAAAGTTTTCCAGAATCTAAATTTTTTATTGAAAGTTGCAAGTTTAGAACATGTAATCATGTGCGGTGAGAAATTTAGTGAAAGCTTTTTTGGCCAGGCGTGCGCGTTTTAGATGCCGCGAATTTCTAAAAAAACACGATATTTTTCGCCTATCCGCCGAGGAATACACTAAGGATTGTAGAATTTTTGAACAAAACTTCGCAGGGATCGTGTTGGGTAGATGCCTGGATGGAGTTGAAGTTAAAATTATACAAGTCGACAGCTTGGACGACATGGGAAATGCCGCTCCGCTATCCCTTGGATATTTCGGCGAGATCGTTTATCGAAGAAATGGTATTTGGCAAGGGACGGGATTTTACGGCTTTATTGACCACCGCAGCAGGGTATGGTGCTGTGGAAAAATTGAGGATTCCCTGTTATACAACGGAGAGTATTTTTTTCCCTACTGCATCGAGCCAGTGTTTGAAACTCTGTTTTTCGTCAAACATACTAAACTTACCAGAGACGAAAACGGCGCCCCAAGTTTGATAGTCACTCCACATACTCCGTTCAAGCTTCCTTTTTTAAGAAAACCTCTTATAAAGATCCTCCGTTCCTTCGCGAAGAGATTTGAAAAAACAAAAAACCTATCCCTAATAAAAATCGAAGGTTTTAATGAAATTGAATGAGTAAAATTTCAGGCTTGTGAAATTAATCAACTTATTCTTCGGATTGTTCGCACAGTACAGTACCGCCCGCCACATGTACCTGTTTGGTGATTACGTCTTCGATTAGGTCCATCATTTCCGGATTGTTTTTCAAATACTGTTTCGCCGCCTCGCGCCCTTGGCCGATTAACTTACCTTCGTAGGCAATCCACGCTCCCTTCTTTTCAAAAATTTTATGTTCAATACCAAGGTCTATCAACGACCCGGTGCGGGAAATTCCCTCATCAAACATGATGTCAAATTCGCATTCGGTAAATGGCGGAGCAACCTTATTTTTGACCACCTTTACCCTTGTTCGATTACCGGTAACCTTCCCCGAATTATCCTTTATTTGAGCCACTCGGCGGATATCTAGCCTGATGGATGAAAAAAACTTCAAAGCGCGCCCACCGGGAGTGGTCTCCGGATTTCCAAACATGACCCCAATCTTTTCACGAATCTGATTGGTAAATATGCAGACGCAATTGGTCTTACTTATGGCCGATGTTAGCCGCCTCATCGCTTGGCTCATGAGCCTGGCCTGAGCCCCAATGGTCGCATCCCCCATCTGACCCTCCAATTCGGCCTTCGATATCAGTGCCGCGACGGAGTCGAGAACTATTACATCGATTGCACCGGATCGAATCAGCGTTTCTGTGATATTTAGTGCATCATCACCGCTTGCCGGCTGCGACACCATTAGGCTGTTGAGATCGACACCAACAACTTTTGCATATCTCGGATCCAGGGCATGCTCGACATCAACAAATACGGCATTCCCTCCGTGGCGCTGGGCCTCTGCGATCACGCTCAAACAAAATGTAGTTTTCCCCGAAGATTCCGGTCCAAAAATTTCACATATGCGGCCGCGGGGTAATCCGCGTACACCGAGTGCAAGATCAAGGGCCAGGGAACCGGTGGAAATTACGGATACATTCATTTGCTTAGCGTCACCTAGCTTCATAATCGAGCCATCGCCAAATTGCTTGTTTACCGCACTCATCGCTAGTTCAATTGCACTGGCATCCCTTTGCTCGCTCTTCGTCATTTCGCCACACCTTTATTGGTATTTTGTTAACAGGCAAGCATCATTTTGCTGGCAATGGAAGAAAAATTTTTTAACCAATTGGAGAGTGAGTACTTCTATTAATTTCGACAGCGAAAACTTTGGAAAATTGTTCATTCGATCATTTTTGGGAACATTTTTCATAGTGAAAGGTATACACTGTTTCGCAGATGGTCGGACTGTCTTGACCACTCTGGGAACAACTTTTTCCCTGATCGGCGTACATTTTTCGCCCCTATTATTTGGTGAAGTGTTAGCCATTCTCCACATTGCATGTGGCCTGGCTATAGTTATTGGCTTTCTTTTCAGACTGTCCTGTTTCCTATTGGGGACAATCTCCCTCTTTGGGGCGATAGCTGCCGGCTTTCCAAGTAGGAGCATCATAAATAGCAGCACTCATATGTTTATCATTAGCATGGTGACCATAGGGATGATGTTTATCGGCAGCGGAGGATTTTCGGTTAAAAAATAAAGCTGGCCGTTTTGTAGGAATTAGCGAAATTTTTCGATGACATAGCATGCTTGCTTGATGGCATGTTGTATTTTCCCGTACAGTTCAAATTTTTCCGTTGAAACACCGGCACCAATCAGCTTTTTCATCTCACCTTCGTATCCGCGTAACTTATCCAACAGTTCACGGCGGTATTGGCCAGACTTATCGTCGAGCAATTTTTGTTCCATTTCAACCATCACAACGCGTTCTTTTTTACTGTCCATCACGGAATATCTCCTATTCTCAAAACTACCGTTTGATTATTTTTCACCAATGTTATCGTATCCGGAGTTATCTCCTTTATGATATAGCCATTGGAAAGAGTGGAACCAACCATGTACTTGGTACCATTTTTGAACCCAATCCAATTTAAGCCATTTTCGCTAATGGATATGCTATCCACTTCGCTACCAAAGTACTGTCTCTTAATAACCTCCGGATCGCTAACCTTGACCAAATTTGTCAATGTAATATCGGGGCCAAATGTACGCTCAAGTTGAATTTTGGCAAGTTTCCAGTTTTCCTCTTCGTCCGAAGCCACCAACCCGCCTATGGCTATGCCGTCGCTCTGAGGTAAAACGGCAACCTTACCAAGTAATTTGTATCTCGTCAAAATTGGACGTGCTAAACTGATCGCCTTTTGCGGAAGAATCACTTCATCCTGGATGTCTATTAACCCAGGAATGTCATTCATTATGCGGCGGCGAATCTTATCCCACTCATCCTTGTCACAGACGTACCCACTGATCAAAAAAATTCCCGGTTTTATGCACTCAATTTTGGGATTTGACGGTACATTTATCATCAAGTCGCGCATATCGGCGATCATGTGCTCCTCACTATACAGCTTTATTTTCACCCTGGGTGTTATTTTAGGAAGATCCGTGCGCAAGGTTGTCAACTCCGCATTGGTGTCTGTGTACCCTGAAACTGTGTAGAGGGTCCCGTCTGTTTCGAGGGAAATCGTATCACTTAGCCCCATTTCGCGAATCTTGTTGGTTATTAATTTCGCCGCATCGGGCTGCTCCACTGGCTTCTTTTCTTCGTGAAACACTGATAGGAAGATTAAAAGAGAAAGCGCAAAGGCAAACACGAAAGCACTACTGATTCCAATTATCCACGTACGCTTGGATTTTATTTTTTTCAGATCGGACGGCTTTGCTTTTATGGCGTCATCGAAATTTTCCATTGGAGACGCGCCAGCCTGACTTTCCGCAGGAGAAATTTCCTCCGAAGAATGCTCAAGAGTAGGAGCATCCATGGCAGATATGTTCGGCCAAGGTTCCCCCGCTGGACCGAACACGATGTGCGTACTCCCAATTGTAATGAACTGAAAAGCTTCCACCACCTGAGATTCCGTTTTTACGAGCTTCCCGTCGACGAAGACCTGCCCATCGAGGGGCTTAATTGTCACTTCACTGCTGGAGAATGTTATTTCCGCATGTTGGGTTTCGATCATGGAATCGGAAAGTACAATATCGCTATCCCCTCCATTACCTATTATTACCTTTTCATCGCCAAAAACCACCTCCGCCCCTTGGTGGTTACCGGATAAAATCTTTAGTAGATGTTCGCTACTCATAATACCAAACTAGAACGCCAGGTTAAAAATGTAAAGTTATATCCAAAACTTGCAAGAAATATCTTCACAATGGGCTTGTTTATTTTTACAAAAAAGATTTTTTACGCTGCAAGGGGAAGAAAATGCTGCAAAATAGTGATTGCATAAAAATTTTTTCTGGAAATTCGAATCGGTTGCTGGCCGAGCAAATTTGCAACTACATCGGGATAAAACTGTGCGATGCCAACATTGATAGTTTCCCAGATGGTGAAACTGCGATGACGATTAGGGAAAGCATACGGGGAAGCGATGTCTTTATAGTTCAGTCCTGTGACTATCCGGCGAACCACAACTACATGGAATTGCTGATTATGATCGATGCCGCTCGCCGCGCTTCAGCTGGTAGGATAACAGTGGTTTTGCCATTTTTCGGGTACGCTCGCCAGGACAGAAAGGATAGGCCACGCGTACCGGTAACTGCCAAATTGATAGCGAATTTGTTGACTTCTGCCGGCGCAAACAGAGTTTTAACAATGGATTTGCATGCCCAGCAGATCGTTGGATTTTTTGATATCCCCGTAGACCACTTGTTCGCCTCAAAGTTGTTCATATCCTACTTAAAGGAGACTCGTTGCGACAATTTGATCGTTTGTTCCCCTGATTTGGGAGCCATGAAGATGGCAGCTGCCTACGCCGATGCTCTGCGCTGTGACCTCGGCATCGTTGCCAAACGCCGAGTAGATGGAGATAATGTCCAAGTCCTGACCGTAATAGGGGAGGTTTCAGGGAAAAACGTCATCTTGACCGACGATATGGCGGTGACACTTGGCACAATAAATGAAGCAGCCAAACTATTGAAAGAAAAAGGTGCCCGCAGTGTGCGCGCTGCTGTCTCCCACTGTTTATTGACAGCAAAAGGTCGTGAACGCTTGTCCGAAGGCAACATCGACGAGTTTATTACTACGAACTCAACCGGTTTATCCTACGCCTTGACCAACATAAAAAATATTACCCATTTGAATGTCAACGAGTTGCTTGGGGAGACGATCATTCGCGTACACAACAACGCCAGTGTAACAGATTTATTCGAAATAAAGGGGTTTTAAGTTTGTGAGTCCTGACACCAGGAAAGTAGGCTAATTGTGTCAGAAAAGTTGTTAATTTTTTAGGAAAAATTCAAAACGATCATTGACACTTAATTATCGAATTATTATCAATTTAAACTCAGCTTTGGCTGAAAATTTGTATGAACAATTAAAAAGAGGAATATTAATATATGGATAATATAACACCAATGAGGCCTTATTTTGCGCCTGAAGTTCCGGAGGCTGATTTTCGCACAGATATGGATAGATGCGATGCAGGTCTTTCACAAGACGTGGCTGAGGCTTTACAAAACGTGGCTACTGCTTTAGCAGCTGGCGATCCGCAAGCCCTAGCTGATGCGCTCAGGGCCAGGGAACGATTTGACGACGAATGGGCAGGCATATTTATAAATGCTGCTGCAGAAAAACTGCTCCAAGACCGAGCCTGGCTTCTTCAAGTAGCAACACGCCCGAACATCACTGAAAGTGACTTGCGTGCAATACTTGTATGCATTTTTACCAGGTGGGCGCAGCAGGAGTCTTGTTCGAACACCTAGGGGTATTAGCAGAAGTAGTAGGGCTGCTTCAAGACCCAGACGTGTTGGTACGAATAGTAAGACACCCAGGCGTTGACTTGTATAGCGCTTCTGTTTTATGTAAAGCCATGCTTTTGTACGAGTTTTAAACGAATGTCCGAATCTAAGGCAGTACATTGAAGAACTCGTACAACTCTTGCCAGTTTAATCACGGGAAACTCTCTTGATTAAAGAATCCCACGCCGTGACATAAATCTCAAACTGATTTCGGCCCTAGTGCCAGGACTCATAAGCTTAAATAAAAGAGGAAGTCGCGTGGGATGCAGATGTGGAGGAAAAAGGTATGTAAGAAAAGAAGGTGAGATCACAGCGATCATAGCGGGTGGCGATGGAGTGCTATAGTCATCTTACTCCAGAAAAGCATAATGAATAACATCGGAGAGAGAAGGAATGAGGTGGAGGATTTTTGTACGCGGACATTGCCCTCTCATAGTCCGCACCTTCTTTCTCGTCCCGTTCTTTATAGGCCCTGGTCTTTTTTACCGTGATCTTTAGCTTTCTCAGCACTTTCCCTATGCAACTCGTGCTCACTTTAAATTCGCTGGCCATTTCCCTTTGATAGGCATCTGAGTGCTCCTCCACGTACTTTACTAGCTTTTCCGGATCCAACTTTCTGTATTTCCTGTTCAGCGGTACACGCTCCAGATTCCCGTTTCTCTCAACTTCTTCTTCCATGCAAATATCGCACTGTTCCAGATGTGCAGTTTTAAATGCCTCTGTCAAGTTCTTTGACTATATCAAGATGAAACATTTCGCCAAGTTTACCTCCATTCGGTAAAAGGGAAAGTTTCTAGCAAGATGCATAGCTGCCTATTTCTCTCTTTCAAGAATATTTGCAAAATAAATATAAAAATGTAATTCGGCGGAGAATTTCACAGGTGTAAATATTTTCTATGCCGCGCATAACCTACATTGTGCGTGCATAAGAAGAGCAGCAAAGTGCTTCCCATTCGCCCCAATTTGGTAAAATCCGTCCCAAAGAAGGCCAGCCCGTTGGTCTGGATCCCTTACTTGAAAACAAAGACGAAGGAAACCCTGTACGGACTCCAGGTAAAAATGTAATTGCCAAACAAATCCTATTTACCATGGCTTTGCCCATGAAACCCAGGGTAGTATTTTTTGGATCCCACGGAGTGGCGATTCCTCTGCTGGAATGTTTGCTATCACATGACCAAGTTCGGCTAACGTGTGTGGTTAGCCAACCGGATCGGGAAAGTGGTCGTGGAAAGCACCGGAGGCAAACGGCTATATCCCAATGGGCGACCGAGAATGGGGTGCCGCTCCTGTGTCCGGAAAAACCGGATGAAGGGTTCACTCGCCAGCTGGAGAGCTACGGCTGTGACTTGATTCTTGTCATGGCTTATGGACACATTCTTCGGGAATACGTCCTCAGCCTACCGCCCCTGGGTATTTATAACATTCATGCCTCCATATTGCCAAAATATCGCGGAGCGTCACCGGTGGAAACGGCCATCGCATGTGGCGAAAGCGTCACCGGTGTATCTTTGATGGAAATCGTTAGAGAAATGGACGCGGGAAATGTGCTTGGCATCGAAAAAGTTCCGATCGGAGGAAAAGATTTCGCTTCCGATCTGTACGGCAAGCTTTCCATTGCTTGCATTGCTCTAATCAAGCGCAGCATTGGAGATATTGTGCGAGGAACGGCCAAAGGGACAAAACAAAATGCCGCCGAGGTCACCTTTACTCGGAAAATCACCAAGTTAGACGGTTGCTTGGACTTAAATCTGAGCGCCACTGAAATCTATAACCGCGTGCGAGGTTTCCATGAACACGTTGGAAGTTATGTTTCACATAGTGGAACGACTCTAAATATCGGTAAAGTTGATATGGAAAACGGGGTATCTAAAAATGAAAACTTTGGCAAGATCGTTCGCATGGACAGAGATAAGATTATCGTTTCAGCAAAAACTGGCACCTTGGCAATTTTTGAGCTGCAGCGCCCCGGCGGTAAGATGTTGAAAATCAACGATTTTTTAAACGGATACAAGCTGGCCGTTGGTGACCATTTCAAGCTGCATGACAGCGAGCCCATCGTTGCCACGAGTCCATTCCGCAGATCGGCCAAAGCCTAGTGTCAGGACTAGTAAAGAAGCATTGACAGGTTAGGAAAAGGCCAATAGAAGATTGGCCATAATGAAATTTAGTAGAGGAAGTCTTTGGGGGCTAGTGAATGTTTCCCAAAGTTGCAAGGTTTTCCGAAGTCGCGGAGGAGGCCACGGGTGGACGACCGGAGAGTGATCAGTGGGATAACGTAACTCCGCAATGGTTTGAAATGGCGGGACGCCCCGAGGGAATATGGGCCCTACAAGACGCTCTACAACCGCTTTATTCGGTGGAGCGAGATGGGAGTATTTAGCAAAATTTTGCAAAAGTTGTCCAAGTGCGAGACGAAAATCCTGATGATGGACGCGACCCATTTGAAGAGCGGCGAGCCTAAAAAAAGAAGGTCTTCCCCGTGCCACATCGGGCGAACCAAAGGTGGGCTTGGCAGCAAGCTACATGCCGTTTGTGATGGCCTTGGACGACCGGTGAGGCTGCTGCTGACCGCTGGGAATGTCAGTGACATCGTTGGCGCCGGTGAACTACTAAAAGATCTACCAAATGCGAATTACCTCTGCTAGCAGACAAAAGGTATGATGCCCATTGGTTTCGGGAGGGCCTGAGACAGCGGAGGGTAGAGCCATGCATCCTGTCCATAGGTAGCCGCAAGGTCCAGCAACCCCACCATGTGGGCCTGTACAAGCGGCGCCACAAATGCGAATTAACCTCTGCTGGCAGACAAAGGATACGGCGCCAACTAGTTTTGGGAGGGGCTGAGGCAGCGGAGGGTAGAGCCATGCATCCCGTCCATAGGTAGCCGCAAGGTCCAGCAACCCCACCATGTGGGCCTGTACAAGCGGCGCCACAAATGTGAATTGTTTGCTGGTCAACAAAGGGTACGACGCTAACTGATTTTAGGAGGGCCCAAGATAGCGCGAGGTAGAGCCATGCATCTCGTCCATAAATAGCCGCAAGGTCCAGCAACCCTACCATGTGAGCGCCTGTACAAGCGGCTATACAAAGTCGAAAATATGTTCCGCAGGTTGAAGCATTGGCGCCGTATCGCCACCCGCTATGATCGCTGCACCCACACCTTCTTCTTGTCCATTTGCATCGCCTGCTCCTTCCTCTTTTATTTGAATTTATGAGTTCTGACCCTAGGGAAATTCATCCATCTCATCGGGATTGTGATCACCCATATATTTATTGCGGGAACGCCCGTCATGGGAATCACCGGAATCCGTTTCCGAAGCTTCTTGGTATACGTTTACATCCACATCATTGAAGCCTTGCAAAGTTTGCAACAAGTGCGCTCGCAGCTCAACCTGTTTGGAAATCAGCCACGAAGCAGACCTATCCGCTGACGTATAAAAATCCACGGCTAGCATCTTACTATCTTTGGAAATTACAACCTCCGTATCCTTTAAAATATTATCTTTTATGACAACCCTGACTTCCTGCTTGGCATTAAGAGCGTCAGCTGAGGCTAAAATTCTTTCCGCTACCTCATATCCAAGAGATTTGACCATTCCGGCCTGCTTTCCGGCCTTCGCAATCTCGGACTGTGAAAATTCACTCAGTGTGCGCAAGCTATTTAAAATAGCCTCTCCACCGGATTTATTATCTTTTTCAATCTCGCGGCAGGATTTTTTTTGAGGCTTTTCATCTTCCTTTTTACCGGAATCATTTTTAATTTCCCTAGTCTCATTCAGGCTGGCCTCATCAGAAGAGACATTTTCGCTGGTTCTGCGGCAATCACCACTGCTGAGGCTTTTTTCTTCTTTCACCATTTCGCTTGTAGCAGCGTTCTCTTCGCCATCACGTTCCCCTTTATTGCCACGCTCATCCCGGGATAGTATCTTTTCAAATTCATGGAAACTCCTTATATCCGGAGTCTTGCTCGATTTAGAGGAAGACTGCTCTTCTATTTTTAAATCAAAA
This sequence comes from Puniceicoccales bacterium, assembly GCA_031258795.1. Taxonomy (GTDB): domain Bacteria; phylum Verrucomicrobiota; class Verrucomicrobiia; order Opitutales; family JAIRKQ01; genus JAIDVZ01. Next base: position 19,764 of record JAIRMI010000057.1, read on the forward strand.
ACTCTACTCATTTCATCTCATCCTTTAAACTTTTACTCTTTCCCTTGTCTTTTACCCGTAAACTCCTCAAGTTCTTTATCGAACAACATTTCTTCCTCCTGTTTGGCCTCTTTTATCCAAGCCTCCTTGTGGGCAGAAATCTTTTCGATATTCTTATTGGCTTCCTGTAACGCTATTCTTTTTTCGTCAAGATTTTTTTTTGCTTTTTCTAAATTTTCTTTTTCATTCTCGACCATCTTTTCGTGATCACACAGCTTATTTTTAAGCCCCTTTAGGGCGGCATTTAAGCTATCCACGGACATTTTTTTCACCTTTTGTCCAATGACTTTCTTGTACAGTCGATCACTCTCTTCGACTATAAAAATCTTGAATGCTTCGAGGGCTTCCTCCGCACGCTTAACATTCTCTTCTGCTTCCACAACAAGGCGTTTAGCCTGGGCTAAGTTCTTCTCTGCTACGTCCTTACGAAAATTTCGCACGCGAAGAATATCTTCCAGTATATACTTTGCCATTACATACCAACTGCTTGTGCAAGTTTATCTATTGTTGTTTTAAAATTGTCATGCTCATGCAAGCCTTGGCGCAAAAATGCGTTCACTGCGTCTATGCGGTCAATGGCTTCATCGGTTTGTTTGTCAGCTCCACGCTTGTACTCACCTATGCGAACTAGCAACTCAACCTCCTGATACTTTGACAGGATTGTTCTCAATTTCGCAGCCACTTTCCTGTGGCGCTCGTCTGTGACTTGGTTAAACACACGGCTCACACTGGCGAGGATGTCAACGGCGGGATAGTGATTCATACCGGCAAGCTTACGCGATAGTATTATGTGGCCATCTAAAATTGAACGGGTCTCATCGGCGATGGGTTCTGTCATGTCGTCACCTTCCACAAGAACAGTGTACAGTGCCGTGATAGAGCCTCTTTCCGATTGACCGGCGCGCTCCATAAGTTGAGGCAAAGTTGCGAATACGGAAGGGGGGAAGCCGCGGCGTGTCGGAGGCTCGCCGGCAGCAAGCCCAATTTCCCGCTGTGCACGGGCAAACCTTGTAACGGAATCCATCATGAAGAGGACCTTTTTCCCTTTGTCACGAAAATATTCGGCAATCGCTGTCGCCACATAGGCTGCCTTCAATCGCTCCATGGATGAGCGATCGGAAGTCGAAATGACGAGCACGGAACGCTTCAATCCTTCGGGACCGAGGTCTTTCTCGATAAATTCCCGTACCTCACGGCCACGTTCACCGACAAGAGCCAATATGTTAATTTCTGCTTCCGTATTCCGTATAATTTGTCCAAGGAGCGTACTTTTACCACCACCAGCAGCGGCGAAAATTCCCATCCTTTGCCCCTCTCCACATGTCAACAACCCATCAAGGGCGCGTACGCCGAGAGCAAGAGGTTTATCGATGGGATTTCGCAGCATGGCATTGGGCGGATCGTTGTAAACCGGATAAAAATCTGTAACATTGAGTGGCCCCCTTTTATCGGCGTCTAGGGGATTTCCTAAGCCGTCAACGACACGCCCTAGTAGAGAATCCCCCACTGGCACCATGTGCACTTTGCCGGAAGGAATGACCTCCGTCGATGGAGACAGGCCGCGCATCTCACCAAGCGGCGTCAAAAGGGCTGCCTGTCTCGAAAAGCCGACAACTTCAGCCAGCAATTCACTATCCTCCCAAGGATTTTTTAGTGAGCACAGCTCTCCGATTTTGACTCCAGGCACAACGGCTTGGATAATAGTTCCAACAACCTGCAGCACCTTGCCTTTGACCTGGACAAGGGACGAATCTTCGATATCCCTTTCGAGCATATCGGTGATATACCTATATGGAGAGTCATCTTCGCTCATTTATCATACGTCCCAACGATTTTTCAATGGCCGCAATCTGCACGGAAACACTGGCATCAACTACGCCAAGATCCGTCTCCAACAGGCATGATCCCGGAGTAAGATGCGCATCGGAAACGATGTCCAAAAACTCAATACTCGGCGTATCTTTCGTTAGCTCATCGACACAGTCACGTAAAAATGATACCTCCGAGGGGCAAACCTTCAGAACCGCTTGCTTTTGCGTTTTTACCATTTTGAGAGCATTTTTCACAACGCTCGCTATCAACTCATTTTTGTCCACATCTCCCAAAATCTTCTTAATCGCCCGGGCAACGATATCGATAACATCCTTTTCAAGCTTTGCGATGCTGTCCGCGCTCTTCGTGGCCAACTCCATCAGCTGATCGGCCATTTCTTCCTTGCCACTGGTGATACCATCGTCGTAGCCGCGCTTTTTTTCTGATTCGTAGGTTTTTTTTGCCTTTTCCACAATTTTTTCTGCTTCATCTTTAGCAGCAAATACGATGACATCACGCTCAGCACGGGCTTGCTTTATAATATCCACTCCCTCCGCTTTTGCATCGGAAAGCAGTTTCTTAGCGGAAACGATGCTGGCGTACTCGCTCCACTTCAACACCTTCCCCGCGGGGACCGCGTCGAATTTTCTAAGTTTTAGTTCAAGCATAGCTTTGCGTCCTCACTGTCGCTGAAAAAATTAACCAATACATATTTAACCAAATCAATTGCCTTTACCACATCTTCTTGCATGCAGCCATCGGCATGGGTGAAATCAATGCCCGAACGCATACCCATGCGTTTGATTACGGACAGAGGTAATGAGGAAACAACGTACTCCAGAACCAATTTTCCGCACATCGTAATGCGTTTATTCAACTTAATCGTCGAAAAATCCTTGCTCAATGTTGGAATTTTTTTCCAAAATATAAGGGAACGCTTCACAACAAACGTGTAAACATCTTTACCCACTAGCTCTAAAATGCTGTCTAAGTCCCTCTTGGCAATGACCTTGTTCACATCTTTAAAACATACCATTGCTCCGATGATTGGCTGTAACTTAGCCAAAGTTTTGGACTGCAGCATTGCAAAGGGGAGCACGGGGGAATTTATCGCATAATTTACTTGTTCATTGAGTCCCAAGTGATGCAAAATTTTGCATTTAAGACCAGCCCGCAGCGACGGCGAAGTAAACATAATATCGAAAATTTCTTCCGAATATTTGTCAGTAATGTCACTATAAAGACTCCTATCGACGTAGGAACTCACATTATAGTGAAAATCGTACCAATTTCTAAAAAAAGCGAAGTCCGATTGTAAAACCTTCCTTAACGCACTTGTGCCCACTTCGCTCATAGATCATGCAATTCATTTATTCTATGGAGCCCATCGATGTTTCATCCTTATCGCCTTCGGGCGCTTGCCCAGGTATTGGGCCAGTTTGCACGGCAATGGGAGTGTTTTCCTGCATGCTATCATTGCCGATTTTGTTTTTCTTGAAAAATTCATATCCAAAAAATCCAGCCACCCCTGCTGCACCTAGCAATAACACAGACATTATGCCAAACAATGTCCACAATTTGCTGGCTGAAGATTGGTCCACTTCAATGCCCATAACCGAAGTTAGGCGAGATTGTTCATGCTGCCGAACATCATTTGTAAATGCCACCGGAAACAAGGCAACCGAGACCTTGTCATAGGACAGCCCCTGAATGCTATTGGTAACTAAATACTTTATTTCACGGACAGATTCTTCAATGTTTGCTTCGGCGCGATAGGCCATAAACACGGCAGCAGAGGATGGGATACTATTTTCCGCATAGGGATCATTTTCCGGCAAAACAACGTGGACGCGGGCGGTCAAAACCCCGGGAATTTTGCTCAATGTCTCGGATATACTCTCCGCCATGGCATACATAAGTCTGGCACGTTCTTCGAGTGGGGACGAAACCAACCCAGTTTTTTGAAAAACTTTTCCCAAATCATTGTAATCGGTTCTCGGAAATCCTTTTGATTTTAGCAGCTCAACCGCCTGGGAAAACTTGCTCTTGTCGTTTATTGCCACCGTCCATGTTGATTCAATCCCGGGCCTTTTTGTAGCAGCCAAATTTGCTTGCTGCAAGATTGAGATTATGTCATTGACTTGATCTTCGTCCAAGTTGGACAGTAGATCCGCCCTACTACAGCCGTAAAGCAGGCATGATAGGCACATTAAAATCGAGGTACACAAATTTTTATAAGTTTTTCTCTTTTCCATAAAAGACTAAATTCGGATAACGTAGGATGAAACTGTATAAATTCACTGGCACGAAGTCAATCAAAATGTACACCAACAAAGATAAGCTACAAAATAATTTTTGCACTTGCCGAATTGAATAACATCCTTTTTTTCTCATTTATGTGGAGAATAAAGCACCCGTTTGGGTCGATTCCCAATGCCTTTCCACTGAAAATTTTTCCATTAAATTTAACTCTTGCTTGCTTGTGGTAAAGCGTGTCAAAATTTTTCCAATTGTTCGCAATAAATTCGCTGAAAGCTTCTCGTTTGTGCAAATGTATCGCATCGGCAACAGCTTTGATTACCTTATCTAGCACGAATGCATAGGAAATTGAGGGCAAAAAATCCCTGAGGGCTGCGGCTTTATAGTTGCCATCGGGAACGTTTTTCAAATCCGGAGCACTGGCAACATTGATACCCACGCCAAATACTGCATGTTTGACGGCCTTGCCGCCGTAGCATGTCTCCAACAAGACTCCCCCAATTTTCTTTCCATGGAAAAAAATATCATTGGGCCATTTTACATTTAAATGAATTAGGGGACTTAATTTTTCGAGAAAACTGAGAACGAAGGTTTGAGTAAACATCGATACTTCGTCGGCAGCGAAAATTTCAATGGGGAGCGCAGTGGAAAAATAAATGTTTTCGGCATCTTCGCTTATCCATTGATTACCATGGTACCCCCTGCCTCCGGTTTGCCTATTTGCAACGACTCCAAACACCGGTTCAAGGCCATAATTGATCAGTTTAACAGCTTCGTTGTTCGTACTGATCACACTATCAAAGAAAAAAACACGCATTTTCTGCTTTTTAAAGCTTTCAGTTCTTAATTTTCAATAAAAACTTTTGTCCATGATGCCTATTTCCATACAATTCATAAATCACCATACATAAAACCAAAACCCGCCTTTCGGCGGGCTAATTCTTGAAAACTCTTCTTTTCGACGTTAGAATTAGAACGAGCAATCAATGGACGTATTGAACCATACAAGTACGCATTTGTTATTACTAGACTTTTTGACCCAGTGATCCTTTTTAGCAATTCCACCGGCAATTTCCACTCCTGCACTGACTCTGGTATTTTCGTTAAGATCATATATGCCGTCGACACTTGTCCCATAGTAAAAATATCCACTAAGGCCTATGCCCTCTCTTTTCAATTTGTTCGCCCAAGTCTTGCTGATCGCCCACGGCCTATTGGCCTTGTCCCAACCAAGAACCGCCCCCAGTTCAACAGAAACGCCATCCAAACCAAACTGCTCTAAGTCCAAGTTATAGGCCACCTGTCCTTCGACATCTATCTCCTTGGCATCAAAGTCATAGGAAGCACGTATCAATGGAGATAAAAATACATCTGCTTTTACATCAGAATATATTTCCTTTGACTGTTTACCCATACCTGCCTTAAGAGATTCCGGTACATTAGTATAGAGGTGATGGACATATCCCGCACCAACGGTGAACATATCACCTACCTCGTAGGTCACCTCTCCATAAGGATTAACTTCATTCCTACTCCCCAAACCCTCCACGTCACCTTTCAGTCCAAGACCTATCGCGTTGGCTTTCAGCCCAAGAGAAGCACACGTCCCTAGTCGCACGCTTCTACCGCTGAACATCGGGATAACAAGTTCAGTCTTAGGATAAAACATTCCATTCCCCTGCCTGTGGCCTCGAACCACATTCTGCGTTGAAAACTTAACACTGGTATCTACGCCTAAAGCAGGCATTTCAAATGCCTTCAAACAACCAAGGCCTAACAAACTTGCGACAATTGCCGTTAATTTTTTCATATTCACAGTAAATATCCCCGACCTAGTTTTTTAACTTAGGAAAAACTTCCAACCTAAACAGGCTTGTCTCGAACCTGTAGCAAAAAAAAGCAAAGTCAAGGACTTTTTGTTAATTTTATTTTTGCCATTTGTGACATGCTAACATTTTTACGTAAACTATGCCCTCTCGTGAGGCGCCTTTAGGGCTTAAAAATAAAATTTGCAAAGGTTTGAGATTGGCACTTGGAAGTGGTAGGGTGTTTGACTGCGAAATTCAATGTGTTAAGTAGGACATATGAAACAAAGTGAATAATTTTCGATTTTTGTGGGGGCATAGCAAAAAAATTGCAGTAAAAATTTGCCCTTTCTTTTGCTAGTTCAATGGTGCCAGAGGCGATAAATTTAATCCAAAGCTTATCCAAAGTTCCTCCAGAATATCAAAATATTGCTTGACTCTTGCCATCGGCATACCCGGCGACAATGTTCGTCATCTGAAATTTTTTCCCGGCCACAAAGCCAAACACCTTCTTTCTCTTTGCTGATCTGGCATTCTGGCATTTCGCCTATGCAGATGGCGATCGATACCACTCTCATCCACATAGGCTATGTCTTCCTTTTTGCACACGGACATTGCCCTCTCATAGTCCGCACCTTCCTTTCCTTTGCTGATCTGGCATTTCGCCTGTGCAAATGGCGATCGATTCCACTTTCATCCACATAAACTATGTTTTCCTTTTTGTAGAGGGACATTGCCCTCTCATATTCCTCACCTTTTTCCCCTTTGCTGATCTGGCATTTCGCCTGTGCAAATGCCGATCGACCCCACTTTCATCCACATATAATCATCTTACTCCAAAAAAGCATAATGAATGGCGTCGGAGAGAGAAGGGGAGAGGTGGAGGATATGGGAGAGTGTTCCTTTGAGGTTCGCCCAGAATTTTTCGATGGGATTGGGGTCCGGAAAGTAGGGAGGCAGGTAAATTAGTGAACAGCCAGCAGCTTCGATGGCCTCCCACGTCCTGGGA